>NZ_SRLV01000032.1:0-85771 GCF_006518205.1 Myxococcus sp. CA005
TCCCCGTTCCCCCGCCTCCCGCATTGCCGAAGTTGAAGCGGCTGATGATGGGGTAGTGGTCGGACGTGTTGTCCCGGTAGCCCGTGATGCTCGGTCGGATCACCTGGGTCGAGTTGGGGACGTAGCTGGCCCAGAGTTCGTTGGTGACGAGCTGATGGTCGATGAACGTGCTGCGGCTCACCGTGCTGCCAATGCCTGCCTCGGACAGGGCCTGGGTGGTGAATCTGTAGTTGGCTGAGTCGCTCACGAAGTTGCGGTACGGCGTGTCGTACTTCACCCCAGTGCTGGGATTGGTCGCGATGGACACATCCACGTCGTCATTCCAGTCACCCACCACCATGGCCCGCTGTGTGGGCAGGCGAAGGTCCACGTAGTCCTTGATCCACCCGGAGGCCGACAGGCGCCGCGCGTATTCGTCCGGACCGGCGAACGCCTTCATGTGGATGACCAACGCCGTCACGTCCACGCTGGCACCACCGCGCTGGATGCGCAGGTCCACGCGCAGCGGAGGGCGCCCGCCGAAGTCGTACTCGTGGTTCCCCAGCACCACGTCCGCCCGCAGCACCTGCACCACGTCCGACTTGAACAGCACGCCCACCTTCTGTTCGTTGGCCGAGTAGTCGCTCGTTCCCGACGACACCCGCGAGCTGTCATCCGCCAGGAAGCCGTCGTAGCCCGGCAGCCGCGCCTTCAGCTCGTTGAACTGCGCCGTGCTGACAATCTCCGCCAGCCCCCAGAAGTCCACGCCCGCGTCGGCGATGACGGCCTGGGCATTGGTCAACTGCAACAGCTCGTCGTTGGGCCCATTGAGCGGGTCCCCGAACCACTCGATGTTCCAGTTCCCCACCGACAGCGGGAAGCTCCCATCCGGCGCTCCCCCGTCCGGCGTCTGCCCGGGACCCACCACTTCCAGCCCCAACTGGACCTCGGCCTCGGCGCCGTGGGCGTCGTGGACCCGCAGGGTGATGGGATAGGTCCCCTGTCCCTGGGCCTGCCCCGTCAGCAATCCTTCGGGGCTCAACGCGATGCCCGTGGGCAGCGAGCCCGCCACCAACTCCCATTGAAGGGGAGGGCGCCCACCGGTGGCGACCAGGACGTGCTCGTAGTTGTCCCCCGCCGTGGCGGCGGGGAGCCCGTCACTGGTGACCTCAGGGCGTGGATAGATTTTCAGCGCGTACGTGCGCACGTTCTCCAGGCCGTCCGCGTCCCGCACCGTCACGGTGATGGAGAAGTCACCGGCCTCGCTGCCCGGGCCCAGCAGCCGCCCCTCTCCCGTATAGAAGGAGAAACCCGCCGGCGGCGGTGACACCGTGTAGCGCAGGGGCGGCTCGCCCCCGGACGCGGTGAACATGGCTTCGTAGGCAAGGCCCACCGTCGTCGGAGACAGCTCGACCGCGGGCAGACGGGGCGCTCCGGAGGTTCCACGTCCATCGGAGCAGGCGCACAGCAGGGTGAGGACGGCGAGCATCCCCGCCATTCGGAAAAGCGGCATGTCGGCGGGCTCCAGCGCGGGCCTCGAGGAGTGGGGCACGCGACGCGCCCACTCTAGCCTCGACGGACGCCCGCATGCACGAGGCGCGTGGCACGAAAGGCAATGGCCGCCGACATCGTTCGTGTTTCAAGCAAGCGCTGGAAGGTTTTGCGCTCCGGGCAGCCGTGGAGTGGAATGGTTTTCGGGGGGATGACTGCCCCATGGAGGAGACAGCACATGGCCAGCAAGTGGGACAAGCAGCTGATGGACTTCCTCAAGCGCACCGGTGACGAGCTCAAGCGCACCACCGATGACCTGCGCGGCGAGGCTGAGCGCCTCCTCAAGGAAGTGAAGGACCCTCAGAACCAGGCCAAGGTGAAGGAAGGCCTGGAGCAGCTGCGCACCTGGGCCGCCAGCACCAGCAAGGTGGCGGCGGAGAAGATTGAAGTCGCTGTGCGTCAGGTCGAGGGCGCCGTCGAGCGCGCCTTCACGAACGAGGAGGGCGGCGAGCGGACCCCTCCCTCGCGCCCCGCCAAGGCGCCAGCCGAGCCCGCGGCCGAGGCCAAGGCCCCCAAGGCCAGCGCCTCCCGCCCCGCCGCGAAGAAGGCCGGGGGAAAGTCCATTGGCCGCAAGAAGCCCGCCGCCAAGGGCGCCGCCACGAAGACGGCGAAGAAGGCTGTTTCGGGTTCCAAGAAGACGATTGGCCGGCCCAAGAAGCCCGTCGCCAAGACCACCGCCGGAGCGTGAAGTTCCGCTGGGTGTGAAGCCTGCCTGCCCGGGGGCAGGCCGGTTTCCTTTGTCCTTCTCGCCATTTGGAAGGTCCCGCGGCGCGTGAGATAGTGCGCGCCGTGGCCGGCTCGAACGACAAGAGCAGAATCCAGACAGACATCGGGCAGGACGTCATTGACGCGGCGGTTCGCAGCGTCGAGCGTCACATGGACGAAGAGGACGAGGTGACCGTCATCGAGGTGGAGGCTTCAGGCCCGTCCACCCCGGTGGAGGCCGAAGCGTCCGCGTCCCCCGCCGACACGACTTCTCCGCCGTCTGACGCCGAGGCGACCCCGTCCGAGGACGTGGCGGCGCTCCGCCAGGAGGTGGAGTCCCTCAAGGCCCAGCTCGAATTCAGCCAGGCCAAGGGGCGCGAGACGATGGAGCGCCTGCGCGAGGCCCACGAGCGTGCGAAGGAGGCGCAGGAGCGCACCGTGCGTCACGCCGCGGACCTGGAGAACTACCGCAAGCGCGCGCAGAAGGAGAAGGAGGAGGTCCAGCGCTTCGGCTCGGAGAAGCTGCTCAAGGACCTGCTCCCGGTGATGGACAACCTGGACCGCGCGATTGACGCCGCGGCCAAGTCGCCGGACCTGGACAGCTTCGAGAAGGGCGTGGCCATGACGCGCAAGTCCTTCGAGGACGCGCTGGGCCGCCACGGGGTGAAGGGCTTCAGCGCCAAGGGGCAGGTGTTCGACCCGCGCGTGCACGAGGCCATCCAGCAGGTGGAGACGGCGGACGTCCCCGCCGGCCACGTTGCCTACGAAGTCGTGCGCGGCTTCTACCTCAATGAACGGCTGGTGCGTCCGGCCATGGTCGTCGTCGCGCGTGCACCCGCCGAGCCTGTGGCCGCCGCGGAGCCGCCGGCCGTCGCCGAGCCCGCCACCGCCACGACCGACACCGAGGCGCCCGCCGCGCCCGCGCAGTCCGAGAACTCTTCCGGGGGGAGTCAGTAACCAACATGGGCAAGGTGATTGGAATCGACCTTGGGACGACCAACTCGTGCGTCGCCGTCATGGAGGGCGGCGAGCCGGTGGTCATCCCCAACAGCGAAGGCAGCCGGACCACGCCTTCCATGGTGGGCTTCACTGACTCCGGCGAGCGCCTGGTGGGGCAGATTGCCAAGCGGCAGGCCATCACCAACCCGGAGAACACCGTCTTCGCGGCGAAGCGGCTCATCGGCCGCAAGTTCGACTCGCCCGAAGGCAAGAAGGCCATTGGCGTGTCGCCCTTCAAGGTGGCCTCCAGCCCCAACGGCGACGCGTGGGTGGAGATTCGCGGCAAGGGCTACAGCCCGCCGGAGGTCTCCGCCATCGTCCTGATGAAGATGAAGCAGACGGCGGAGGACTATCTCGGTGAGCAGGTCTCCGAGGCGGTCATCACCGTCCCCGCCTACTTCAACGACAGCCAGCGTCAGGCCACCAAGGACGCCGGCCGCATCGCCGGGCTCAGTGTCCTGCGCATCATCAACGAGCCCACCGCCGCGGCCCTGGCCTACGGCCTGGACAAGGTGCAGGACGGTGGCACCGAGCGCATCGCCGTCTACGACCTGGGCGGCGGCACCTTCGATATCTCCATCCTGGAGCTGAACGCCGGCGTGTTCGAAGTGAAGAGCACCAACGGCGACACGTTCCTGGGCGGCGAGGACTTCGACCAGCGCCTCATCGACTACCTGGCCAAGCGCTTCGCGGAATCCAACAACGGGCTGGACCTGCGCAAGGACCGCATGGCGCTGCAGCGCCTGAAGGAAGCCGCCGAGCGCGCCAAGCACGAGCTGTCCAGCGCGCCCGAGACGGAGGTGAACCTGCCGTTCATCACCGCCGATGCCTCCGGTCCCAAGCACCTCACGGAGACCGTGGACCGCGCCACCTTCGAGGCGCTGGTGACGGACCTCATCGACCGCACCATCGAGCCGTGCCGGATTGCCCTGAAGGACGCGGGCATTCCCGCGCAGCAGATCAACCAGGTGCTGCTGGTGGGCGGCATGACGCGCATGCCGCGCGTGCAGCAGAAGGTGAAGGAGTTCTTCGGCAGGGAGCCTCACAAGGGCATCAACCCGGACGAGGTCGTCGCCGTGGGCGCGGCCATCCAGGGCGGTGTGCTCAAGGGCGAGGTGAAGGACGTCCTCCTGCTGGACGTGACGCCGCTGTCGCTCGGTGTCGAGACGGCCGGCGGTGTCTTCACGAAAATCATCGACAAGAACACCACCATCCCCTGCAAGAAGAGCCAGGTGTTCTCCACCGCCGTGGACAACCAGCCGCTGGTGAGCGTGCACGTGCTCCAGGGCGAGCGTGAGATGGCGGCGGACAACAAGACGCTGGCGCGCTTCGAACTGGTGGGCATTCCCCCGGCGCCGCGCGGCGTGCCGCAAATCGAGGTGTCGTTCGACATCGACGCCAACGGCATCGTCCACGTCAGCGCCAAGGACCTGGGCACCGGCAAGGTTCAGCAGGTGCGCGTGGTGAGCAACTCCGGCCTGTCCGAGGCGGAAATCCAGGCGATGATTTCCGACGCCCAGTCGCACGCCTCCGACGACAAGAAGAAGAAGGAGCTGGCGGAGCTGCGCAACAACGCCGACGGCCTCATCTACACGACGGAGAAGAGCCTGGAGGAGTACGCGAGCCTCCTGTCGGAGAAGGACCGCGAGGAAATCAAGGCGGACCTGGAGCGCCTCAAGGAGGTGCTCAACACCTCCGACGCGGCGGTGCTCAAGGAATCCTTCCAGCGCCTGGAAGGCAGCGCCTACCGCATCGCGGACGCCATCTACACGGGCCAGGCGAGCTGAACGCTCGCAATCGCCTCCGCGCTCCAGCGTAGACTGCCTGCCGCGCAGTCAGTCCCCCTGGAGCGCATACATGGACGTCACCGAAGGCATCGTCATCTCCCTCATCACCGCCATGGTGGTGGGGGTGCCCCTGTTCGGGCTCACGCTTCGCTTCTCCCTCAAGCCCCTGGTGGAAGCCTTCATCCGGCTGAAGGAAACCCAGCACGGCGGCATGGAGGTGCGGCTGCTCCGCGAGCGCATCGCGCACCTGGAGCGCGTGCTGGAGGCGCACGGCCTCATGGATGACCACCTGTCCCTGTCCCTTCGCCCCGGCGCGCCCGAGCGCCTTCCGGCCGTGGCGCCGCTGAAGGATCGGGAGCGCGTGTAGTCGTCCCGGCGGCTCAGGGTTTCGTGAAAAGGGCGTCCCGGGTATTGAATGGGCCCGTGGATTTTCCCTCTTTAGAGGAAGAGGTCGTTTTTCTCCGGGGTCTGGTCTCCGTGCATCGGATGGCCGACGTCATCCTGGAGGACTGCCTGGAGCGGGGCCTGTCCCTGGACTCCGGGCTCGACGTGTTTCTCACGCAGTGTGCCCGGCTGGTGCATGCGCGCGCGGGCTTCGTGTCCCTGCGAGGGACGCGAGGCCCAGTGCTGACGCGGGTGCTGGGCGAGCCCGGGGTGGACGTCCTGGAGGCGGCGCACTGGCAAGGTGTCCGCAAGCTGGATGACGGCCGGACGCTCTTCTGCACGCGGCTGGCCCTGGGCAGCCTGGAGCTGGGGGGCCTGGGGCTGGTGGTGGAGGGCGCCTTCGACGGCGGCGGCGGGCTGGTGATGCAGCTGGTGGAGGCCATTGGCGAGCAGCTCGACAGCGCCGTGCTGGGCTTCCTCGCGCTGACGGACGGCAAGGGCGCGCTGGAGCGACTGGACGCGCTCAGCGGGGAGCCGCCTGCGGCCTCGCGGGGCCACATTGGCCGCTATGAGGTGGTGACGCCCCTGGGCACCGGGGGCATGGCGCAGGTGCTGGTGGCGCGGACCCGAGGCCCGGAGGGCCTGGGGCGGCTGGTGGCCCTCAAGCGCATCCTCCCGCACCTGTCCTCGGACCCTTCCATCGTCCAGCAGTTCCTGGACGAGGCCCGCATCGGCCTGCGGCTCTCCCACCCCAACCTGGTGCACTTCTACGACTTCGGCGAGGCGGAGGGCGCGTACTACATCGCCATGGAGTTGGTGCGCGGCGTGGACCTGGAGCGGCTCCTCCGCGCGGCCAAGGGCCCGCTGGAGACGGCGCACGCGGTGGCCATGGTGTGCCAGGGCCTGGCGGGGCTGCATGCGGCGCACGTGCTGCAGGGCGAGGACGGCGCGCCGCTCGAGCTGGTGCACCGGGATTTGTCCCCGCACAACCTCATGGTGGGGTTCGACGGGCGGGTGAAGGTGCTGGACTTCGGGGTGGCCAAGGCCCGCGCCCAGCGCACGGTGACGCTGCCGGGCATCGTGAAGGGCAAGCCGCTGTACATGTCCCCCGAGCAGGCGCGCGGCATGCGGCTGGATGCGCGCAGCGACCTGTTCGCCATGGGGCTCGTCCTCTACCAGTCGCTCATCGGCGCGCGGGCCTTCGAGAAACCCGAAGAACTGGCCACCATGCACGCCATCTGCGACGAGGCCCTTCCGCCGCGGCCTTCGCACATCTCCCGGGCGCTCTGGGACGTGCTGGAGACGGCACTGGCCAAGCGCCCCGAGGCACGCTTCGGCAGCGCGCGGGAGATGGCGGACCGGCTGGCGGATGCCTGCCGTCCGGCGAACGACTCGGAGCTGGTGCGGCTCATGGCGAAGCACTTCCCTGACCGGCATCGCGAGTTCATGCAGTTGGACCGCTCTGCCTCCGCGGGAGGGCGGGCCCTGGACGAAACGCCCATCATGCGACCGCGGCTCCGGAAGTCCTCACCCTGACGAAGCGGGGAGGAGACCCGGTCCCTCCCGGGAGGAGAGAGGGGCCGGGAAGGCGCGCTCAGTACCCGCGCTTGAGCGGGTCGTCGGAGGGCGCGTTCAGCGTACGCGCCCGCTCGTCGCTGCCCTCGGTGCGGATGTCCACCTCTTCCCGGCGTACGTGCTCGGAGATGTGGCGCTCCTCGTCCACCTCGTCCTTGTGGATGACGACCTCCTCGTCGACGACGGCGCGCTTCTGGACTTCGACTTCCTCGGCGCGCAGCGGGACGACGACGGTCTCCTCCTGGAACGAGGCATTCATCGCCGGGCGGCCCGGGCTCACGTCCCGGCGCTCCACGCGGACGCGCTCGCGGCGCACCGGCACGTCCATCTCCCGGTCCTCCTCCACCACGTCCTTGTGGACGCGGACCTCACCGGCCTGGACGTCCCGCTTGAGCACGTCCACCTCCTCCTTGTGCAGGGGGATGGTGATGTCCTCCTCGCGGCCGTGGATGTCCCGCGCGCCCACCGTGGTGTCCGTGGCTTTCAGTCCCGCGGTGTCCGTGTCCACGCCGGTGCCGTGGCGGGCGTCCGCGCCCAGGCGTGTGTCGTAGCCCGTGTCGTAGGTGCCCTTGCGGCCCACCGTGTCCGTGGTGGCGTCCATGCCCGTGCTGGCGCGGGCCGCGGCCTGGTCGGCGCCCAGTCCCACCGCGCCCGGACCCACGCCCGCGCCGCCACCCGTGCCGGCGACGGCGCCCGTGCGGTCCTCACCCGTCAGCCGGCTCAGCATCTCCTTGCCGTGGCTGAGGATGATTTCCGAGCCGTCGATGCGACTGATTTCCGAGTACCGGACCAGGTAGTCCTTCGGGAAGAAGAGGCCCTTCTCGATGTGGAATTCGCCGTCGCCGATGGCGAAGACCTTGCCGAGCTTCTCGCCGTCGATGCTGCGGACGACCATCCCTTCGTTGACGTCGCTGCGTTGGTACATGGCTGGCTCCTCGTGACCGGGGCGGGCTGACCTGCTGGCCACACCTTGGACCCCGGCGCTGGTGGAGGCCCCGCGTGCGAGCGCGAGGCCCTGGGGTTTCCACCCCGGTCATCATGGAAGGTGTGAGCGTTCGGTCTTGGTGTCAGGGGCCGAGGACGCAGTGCCAGTTGGCTTGGCACCGTGCCTGCCCGCCCGAACGCCCGCCTGTCCTTTCGCCTGCTCTGGCGACACCGCGCCGGCGGCCATGGTCCGGGGCTTCTCAGGGCGCGGCGGTCCACCCCATCTTCAAACGAGGTGCGTCCGGACCGCGTGCCGTGAGCACCCAACGGGAGACCGTCATGAGAAGCAGGCAGGGAACCTGGGAGCCGTGGCGCTGGAGTGACTCGTGGGTGGGCGGCGCGGCCGCGGGTGTGGGGGCGCACCTGGTGGTGCGTGGCATCCACCGGCTGCTCCGCCCGGACCTGCGAGGCCCCGTGGTGGGCGTGGCCTGCGCCTCCGGGATGCTGGGCGCCCTGGTGGCGGGCCGGCTCGCGCGCCATCGGCTCCGGCCGCTTCCTGGCCTGGCCCTGGTGCCCGCCCCGCCGCCCGCTGCCCGCGAGCCCGCGGCGCTGGAGACGGACACGGACCCGGAGCGCCCCAGCACGCCCCTGGAGCGGGTGCGCCGGCGCGGGCCGAATGGCCGGGAGCATCCCTGGAGCGAGCCCGGATTGCCCACGCTGGCGTGAGCCTCGAACCACACCACAGGAGAGGAGTCCTCCGATGCGCACGGACGTACGGGAAGGGATGCGGGTCTTCACGGCGGATGGGACCCGGTTGGGCACCGTGGTGGGGTGTGGCGGGGAGACCTTCGCCATCGAAGGAGGGCTGCTGCGGCTGAAGTCCTTCACCGCGCGCTACGGTGACGTGGTGGACGTGCGCGGAGAAGACGTGCACCTGGGGCTGACGCGGGACGAGGTGTCACCGGAGCACGACAGCCCGACGCAGGCGCGGTCAGGTCACCCCGAGTCCGTGCTCTCCGCCGGGTTCGCGACGCCCGGCGAACTCGTGGTGCCCCTGGCCCGCGAGGAGGCCCATCCTCACCTGGTGGTGCGCGAGGCGGGACAGGTGCGCATCCACAAGGTGGTGCGGACGGAGGTGCGGCACTTCTCCGTGCCCGTGCGCCGCGAGGAGCTGGTGGTGGAGCGGGTGTCCGAACAGACCGTGGACGCCGAGGGCCCGCCGGCGCCGGAGGCCATGGCCTCCGCCCGGCCGGTGCTGGAGGGGCTGGTACCCTTCGAGGCGGGCACCTTCGTCATCCCCCTGCGCGAGGAGCGGGTGGAGGTCACCAGGTCCGTGCATGTCTGGCAGGAGGTTGCGGTTTCCCGGTACACCGACGAGGTGCTCCGGCAGGTTCACGCCACCGTTCGGAAAGAGACGGCGGAGGTGGAGGAGCGGGGCGAGGTGCTCCACGACGGCCCGTTGGACGGGCTGCACTCCTGACTGACGCGCCGCACAGGGGGTGTGTGACGGGGGCTCGGGACGGCTGCACGCTTGACCCATGGAGAGGTGTCCCCTAGAAAACCAGGGCTTTGCCGTGTCAGTTTCCGAGAAGGGAAGCCCTGCATGCGACGACTTGCCCCGATGCTCCTCGCCGCGCTCGCCGTCATGGTGGCCGCTTGCGAGAAGAAGACGCAGCCAGCTCCTTCGGGTGAAGGAGGTACTCAGGCCGCGCAGGGGCAGGGGGCGGCGCCCGGGGGCGCTCCGGTGGACGCGAACACCATCCTGCTGGGCCAGGTGGGTTCGCTCACCGGTGGCCAGGCCACCTTCGGCATCTCCACGCGCAACGGCATCGAGCTGGCCCTCAAGGAGGCCAACGCCGCCGGCGGGGTGAAGGGCAAGAAGCTGTCCATCCGCGTCTACGACAACCAGAGCAAGCCCGAGGAGGCCGCCCAGGCCGCCACGCGGCTGATTACGCAGGACAAGGTCGCGCTCATCCTCGGGGACGTGGCGTCGTCCAACTCGCTGGCCATGGCGGAGAAGGCGCAGGCGGCGGGCGTGCCGATGATTACGCCGTCCTCCACCAACCCCACCGTCACCGACAAGGGTGACTACATCTTCCGCGTCTGCTTCATCGATCCGTTCCAGGGCTTCGTGATGGCGAAGTTCGCGCGGGAGAACCTGAAGCTGAACACGGTGGCGGTGCTCCAGGACAACAAGAGCGCGTACTCCATTGGCCTGGCGGACGTCTTCACGCGCAAGTTCACGGAGATGGGCGGCAAGGTGACGGCCGTGGAGAGCTACAGCCAGGGCGACACGGATTACCGCGCCCAGCTCACCGCCATCCGCAAGTCGCAGCCGGAAGGCATCTACGTGCCGGGCTACTACAGCGAGGTGGGCATCATCGCCCGCCAGGCGCGCGAGGTGGGCCTCAAGGTTCCGCTGATGGGCGGCGACGGCTGGGACTCCGAGAAGCTCTTCGAGCTGGGCGGCAGCGCCATCGAGGGCAGCTACTTCTCCAACCACTACTCGCCGGACAACCCGGATCCGCGCGTGCAGAAGTTCATCGCGGACTACAAGGCCGCGTACGGCGCGGTGCCGGACGCCCTGGCCGCGCTGGGCTACGATTCGGCCCGCGTGGCGGTGGACGCCCTGGAGCGCGCCAAGGACCTGAGCGGCCCGTCCGTGCGTGACGCCATTGCCCAGACGAAGGACTTCCCGGGCGTGGCGGGCACCGTGACACTGGATGCCCAGCGCAATGCCGTGAAGTCCGCCGTCGTCCTCAAGGTCGAGGATGGCAAGACGCAGTACGTCACGACCATCAATCCCTAATGGCGCAGCTCCTCCAGCACCTCATCAACGGCCTGGCCGCCGGCACCATCTACGCGCTCGTCGCGCTTGGCTACACGATGGTGTACGGCGTCCTGAAGCTCATCAACTTCGCCCACGGCGACGTCATGATGGTCGGCGTCTACATGGGCTACGCCACCGCGTTCGCGCTCGGGCGCGACATGCGCAGCTCCCTGCTGGGCGTGGCCGTCGTGTTCGCGGTGGCCATGCTGGGCTGCGCGCTGCTCGGGTTCCTCATCGAGCGCTTCGCGTACCGCCCCCTGCGGGAGAAGCCGCGCCTCACCGCGCTCATCACCGCCATCGGCATCTCCTTCGCGCTGTCCTACGGCTTCCAACTGGACCTCGGCTTCTTGCCGGGCGCGGCGCCGCGGGCCTTCCCGGAGGTCATCGAGCCGGTGGAGTGGCTCGTCATCGGTGACCGGGACGTGGTGGTGTGGAACTGGCAGGTCATCAGCTTCGGCATCGCCGTGGCGCTGATGGTGGGCCTGCAGTACCTGGTGTTCCGCACGCGCTTCGGCCGGGCCATGCGCGCGGTGTCCTGGGACCACCGCGTGGCGGCGCTGATGGGCATCCCCACCGACCGCGTCATCGCGCTGACGTTCATGCTGAGCAGCGCGCTGGCGGCGGGCGCCGGCCTGCTCTACGCCATCAAGGACACGTCGGTGAGCCCGCTGATGGGCCTGTACGTGGGCCTCAAGGCCTTCGTGGCGGCGGTGATTGGTGGCATCGGCCATGTGCCGGGCGCCGTGGTGGGCGGCCTGGTGCTGGGCCTGGTGGAGGAGTTCGTGGTGGGCTACGCGGCCAGCACCTGGCGTGACGCGGTGGCCTTCGGCTTCCTCATCCTGGTGCTGCTGGTGAAGCCGGGCGGCCTCTTCGGCCGCGTCGCCGCGGAGAAGGTCTGATGGAGACGCCGGCGATTCCCGCCCCCGAGGCCCGCTCCGCCGTCCCCGCGTCGCTGCGCGGCCTGCTGCCCGTGCTGCTGGCGCTGCCAGTGCTGGTGCTGTTCCAGTGGCTGATGAGCGACGCGCCCTTCGCCTCCTACCTGCTGTCGGTGGTGGGGGTGAACATCATCCTCGCGGTCAGCCTCAACATCGTGAACGGGATGACGGGGCAGTTCTCCATCGGCCATGCGGGCTTCATGGCGGTGGGGGCCTACATCTCCGGCGTCCTGTCGCTGAACCTCAAGGACGTGGCGCTCTCCTTCCTGCCGGTGGCGGTCAGCGACCAGGTGTTCTTCGTCGTGTCGCTGCTGGTGGGCGGCCTGGCGGCGGCGCTGTGCGGCTTCCTGGTGGGCCTGCCCTCGCTGCGGCTGCGCGGGGACTACCTGGCCATCGTCACGCTGGGCTTCGGCGAAATCATCCGCGTGGTGGTGCAGAACACGGACGCGTTCGGCCGGGCGCTGGGCCTGTCCGGCATCCCCCAGACGTCGTCGCCGGCCATGGTGTACTTCTTCGTGTTCCTCACGGTGCTGGTGGCCCGGCGCATCACCGGCTCCAGCCACGGCCGCAGCCTGTGGGCCATCCGCGAGGACGAGGTGGCCGCCGAGGCCATGGGCGTGGACACCACGGGCTACAAGGTCCGCGCCTTTGTCATCTCGTCGTTCTTCGCGGGCATCGCCGGCGCACTGTTTGCGCACTTCGTTCCCATCATCAACCCCGGCTCCTTCACCTTCGTGAAGTCGATGGAAATCGTCGTCATGGTGGTGCTGGGCGGCCTGGGCTCCACGACGGGCGCCATCGTCGCGGCCACGTTCCTCACGCTGCTGCCCGAAGGCATGCGCTCGCTGTTCACCCTGCTGGGGGCCGAAGGCAGCCTGGCGCAGAAGGTGGACCAGATTCGCATGCCCGTTTACGGCCTGCTGCTGGTGGCGCTGATGCTGGCGCGGCCCCAGGGCTTGTTCGGGACGAAGGAGATCTGGGACGTGCTGCCGCGGTGGATTCCGCGCAAGCGCAGGGGGCTGGCGTGAGCGCGGCCGTACAGGAGACGAAGGCGGAGGCCGGAGCGCCATTGCTCCAGGCGGACGGGGTGAGCATCCAGTTCGGCGGCCTCAAGGCGCTGACGGACTTCAACCTCTCCGTGCGGCAGGGCGACCTGCAGGGGCTCATCGGCCCCAACGGCGCCGGCAAGTCCACGGCGTTCAACGTGCTGACCGGCGTGTACCAGCCCACCCAGGGCGAGGTCCGCGTGGGCGGGCAGCGGGTGAACGGGTGGCTGCCGCATCAAATCAACCACCTGGGGCTGGCGCGCACCTTCCAGAACATCCGCCTGTTCCGCGCGCTCACCGCGTTGGACAACGTGAAGGTGGCGTGCCGGGCGCAAGGCGCGCTGCACCCTGAAGGCGTGGGGTTGGGCGCGAAGATGAAGGGCGCCTTCATCAACTACCGCGACTGGTGGCGCGCGCTGCTGCTGACGCCGCGCTTCCAGCAGGAGGAGCGGGAGTTGACGCAGCAGGCGGAGCACCTGCTGGAGGTCATGGGCCTGTCGCACCGCCGCGACGAGGAGGCTCGCAACCTGCCTTATGGTGAGCAGCGTCGGCTGGAAATCGCGCGCGCGCTGGGCACGCAGCCCAAGGTGCTGCTGCTGGACGAGCCCGCGGCGGGCATGAACACCCGTGAGAAGGCGGACCTGATGGTGCTCATCCGCAAGCTCCGGGACGACTTCAAGCTGGGGGTGCTCGTCATCGAGCACGACATGAAGCTGGTCATGGGCATCTGCGAATGCATCACCGTGCTGGACCACGGCGAGACGATTGCCCGGGGCGCGCCGGCGCAGGTGCGCAGCGACCGGAAGGTTATCGAGGCGTACCTGGGCGACAGCTATCTGGAGAGCCAGGGAGGGGCGGCGTGAGCGACGCGCAGGTGAAGACGCTGGGGGAGCGCCAGGCCTTCCCGCCGCTGCTGTCGGTGGACGGCATCAAGGTGCACTACGGCGCCATCCAGGCGCTGAAGGGTGTGTCGCTGACGGTGGGCAAGGGCGAGGTGGTGGCCCTCATCGGCGCCAACGGTGCGGGCAAGACGAGCACCCTGCGCGCGGTGAGCGGCATGCTCAAGCCCAGCGCCGGACGCATCCAGTTCAACGGGCACGACACCACGAGCATGAAGGCGCACCAGTTGGTGCCGCGCGGCATGGCGCACGCGCCGGAAGGCCGGGGCGTGTTCCCCAACATGTCCGTCCAGGAGAACCTGGAGCTGGGCGCGTACCTGCGCACGGACACCTCCGGCATCCAGCAGGACCTGGAGAAGAGCTTCACGCTCTTCCCGGTGCTCAAGGAGCGTCGCAAGCAGATGGCCGGGACGCTGTCGGGCGGCGAGCAGCAGATGCTGGCCATTGCTCGCGCGCTGCTGAGCAAGCCGCAGTTGCTGCTGTTGGATGAGCCTTCGCTGGGGCTGGCTCCGCAGGTGACGGAGGCCATCTTCCGCACCCTGCGCGAGGTGAATGCCACGGGCGTGAGCGTGCTGTTGGTGGAGCAGAACGCCCATCTGGCGCTCAACGCCGCGCACTACGGCTATGTGTTGGAGACGGGCGAGGTCGTGATGGCGGGGCCGGGCAAGGCGCTCCTGGAGAGCGCGGAGGTCCGGCGTGCGTATCTCGGCGAGTAGTGGAGGGTGCTACGTCCTCTCGCCGACGCTCCGGTAGAGTCCGGCGCGCAATGAAACTGGCTCCCCTCCCAAAGTCGGGTAGTCAGCAACCAGGAAGTTCGTCTAGCGTCCGTCGACGCACTGCGTTCAACCACACTCAGGAAGTGTGCCCATGTCCCCGTTGTCCCGTCTTGTCGCCAGCCTCGCCACCCTGTCGCTGATTGCCGCCGCGTGCGCCGGTCAGCAGAAGCCCGATAACCGGGAAGCCTCCTCGACCATCGAGGAGGTCGCCAACGAGGGTGGAGAGGAGACCCCCACCGTCGCGTTCAACGTCCTGGATGCTCCCGAGGGCTTCACCGTGAAGCTGCCGGGGCCCCCGCCGCAGGCGCAGCGCAGCGAGGCCGCCCTGCCGAAGCGGACGGACAAGGCCACGCTCGTCACGTACGCGGCCAATGAGGGCGGTGTCAGCTACATCGTCAACGCGGTGGACTACCCGGAGGCGTTCGTCGCCACGGTGCCCGCCGAGGCGCTCATCAACGGCGGCATCCAGGGCATTGCCGGGCAGGTGGGTGGCGAGCTGAAGAGCTCCGAGGACATCACCCTGGATGGCTACCCGGGCAAGGCGTACATGCTGGCGTCGCCCAGCGGCGAGGTGAAGGGCCGCAGCTTCCTGGTGGGGCCGCGCGTCTACAACCTCATCACCGTCTACAACGCGGGCATCGGCGCGCCGGGTGCGGACGAGTTCCTCACCTCGCTCACGCTGGTGAACCCGCCGCCGAAGATTGAGATCCCGGAGGCCGACGCGGGCACGGACGCCGGGACGGCCGGTGCGGCCGACGGCACCGCGGCCGCCGTGGAGGGTGGCGAGGACGCTGGGAGCGCGCCGGACGCGGGCGCCCGTCGCCGCCGCGCCAAGTAGACCGTTGTCCCTGGGACACGCTTCCTTCCTGGGGAGCGTGTCCCGCGATGCCGCGCTGAAGGACCCTGGGCGTTAGGCTCTCCCGTGACAGGAGGCCGCCATGTGGGACCCGGCGCAGTACTCACGCTTTCGCGACGAGCGAAAGCGTCCCTTTTTCGATTTGCTGTCGCGGGTGGACGCGGCGTCGCCCTCCCAGGTCGCGGACCTGGGGTGTGGCACCGGGGACCTCACGCGCGTGTTGGCCGAGCGCTGGCCGTCCGCCCAGGTGTCCGGTGTGGATGCGTCCTCGGAGATGATTGAGGCGGCCCGTCGCGGTGCGCCCGTGGGCTCGGTGCGCTTCGAGGTGGCGGACCTCGCGGACTGGGCGCCCTCCGCGCCGCTGGACGTGCTCGTGTCCAATGCGGCGCTGCATTGGCTGCCGGACCATGAGGTGTTGCTCGGGCGGTTGGTGGCGAAGCTGGCGCCCGGCGGGGTGCTGGCCTTCCAGGTGCCGGCCAACTTCGATGCGCCTTCGCATCGGCGTGTCGACGAGGTGCGAGCCTTGCCACGCTTCGCTTCTGTCCTGGCGCCCGTGCGGCGCAGGCCGGTGGAGTCCCTGCCTGTGTACGCGTCCTGGCTGTTCGGCCTGGGGCTGACGGTGGAGGCCTGGGAGACGACGTACCTGCACGTGCTCCCGGGCGAGGACGCGGTGCTGGAGTGGCTGCTGGGGACGACGCTGCGGCCCGTGCTCGCGGCGCTCGGGGAGGAGGAGGCGCGCGCCTTCGTTGAGACGCTGCGCCCGTTGCTGCGCGAGTCCTATCCCGCGCAGCCGTACGGGACGCCGTTCCCGTTCACCCGCCGCTTCGTGGTGGCGCGGCGGGTGGCGTGAGCCGGTTTACTGGGGCCAGTGGAGAATCTTGCCGTTGTCGCCCGCCACCCAGAGGTCCGCGGGACTGGTGCCGGCGATGTCGTTGAAGGCAAAGGCAGAGTTGTCGAAGAGGATCTGCCACCCCGTGCCGTCGTACCGGTAAATGCGACCGCTCTTCGCGGTGACGTAGACGGACCTGGCACCAAAGGCGACGACAGAAGTCAGCGTCTCACTGTTTGTGTTGGGGAAGGGCATCCTGCTCCAGGTGCTTCCGTTCCACTGGAGGACGGTGTTCGCACCGCCCATTCTTTCGCCCACGGCGAAGGCGACCTTGTCGTTCACTACCCAGACGCCGCGGAGGCGGCCCATGCCTGGGATGGAGGTTTCCACGCTTTCTGATTGCCACTGCCCGGAGGAGGGGTTGAACCGGTGGATGCGTCCCCTGTTGCCTCCATTGTCGGTGCCGCCTACCGCGAACATCACTGCACGGGAACGGCCGTGGATGTCGAATAGCGGCGCGACTGCTGCGGGGCCGAAGCTCAACGCGCTGGGGCCGATACCTCCAGTCCACTTGAACGTCAGTCCCTGATTTACCGTTCCGGAGTTCTGGGTGACTCCATGAAGCTCCAGGGTTCCTTCGTGTCGGAAACCGACGAGCCCTTGTGTAGAGCGGACCAGGTTGCCGTGGGTTTCGGTGCACGCAACCTGAGATCTGTCCACGAACGAGAGGTGGCCTCCGGAGGAGCCGAGATAGCCGCGGCCCTGGTTGGCCATGTCCGCCCAGACGGCGTTCCAGCCTCTGCTGAGGTCGCCGCAATTGGTCGCGTTGGTCTGGAATGTGGTTGAGCCCACGGTGAGTATCGCGACGCCTCCCTGATTGCCCACGACAGTCACATCACCGGGGACCTCAGTGAAGATGGAGCGCCACTCCTGATCCATTGCGCCCACGTCCTGCGCTACCCAGTTGGCACCGCCGCTCGGGCAGACCTCGGGGCCTTCGACATTCCCGTCGCAGTTGTTGTCCAGGCCGTCGCACAGCTCCGTCGCGCCAGGGTAGGTGAACGGGTTTCCGTCATTGCAGTCACCACCAGCCTGGACGTAGCCCGCGCCGGGCGAGACGCAGGACGTCACGGCCGTGCCATCACCAAAGGTGTCTCCGTCGCCGTCCAAGAACCAGTCGTTGGGCGTCGTCGTGGCCTGGCAGGTGGTGGCGATGCCCGAGGCGTCGCAGACGTAGACGCCGGCACACTGGGCCTCCGCGGTGCACGCCGTGCCGAGGTCGGTGAACGTCTCGTCAATCTCGTCGTTGCAGTTGTCGTCGACGCCGTTGCAGAGCTCCGTCGCACCTGGCCGGATGCTGGCGTTGTTGTCGTTGCAGTCGCTCGCGGGACCCGTGACATAGCCCTGCGGGATACCGGCGCAGAAGGCGACGGGAGCGGCGTTCCGGTCGCCGTGTCCGTCCTGGTCCACGTCAGGATAGGCATACACAGCCAGCGGCATGTTGCAGAGGACCTCGCCGTTCCCACCGCACGCACGGACGCCCTCGCAGCCTTCGCCCTCCGTGCAGCTCTGGCCCAGGCGCAGCTCCACCGTGTCCGACTGCCCGTTGCAGTTGTCGTCGACGTCGTTGCAGAGCTCCGTCGCGCCCGGGTGGATGTCCGGGTTGTTGTCTTGGCAGTCCGTGCCGCCCGTGAGCACGGAGACGTACCCGTCGCCGTCCCCATCCGTGGCCTGGAGGGACAGGGCCACCGGGACGGGGGTTCCTGGCGTCAGCGTCACCGACGTGGACCGCGTCACCACGGGGCTCGCAGCCTCACATGTCTGCTCGAAGGCGCGCGCCTCCACCTGGATGGTCGAGCCCCAGCCGCTGGGCGCAATCACCGCGACCGTCAGCGAGCCTCCGGTGCGCTCGCCCTTGCCGGCAACGGTGGTGGAGAGCTCCTTGCCGCTGCCCTCGTCGCGTGCGTTCACCTGCACGCAGCCAGGCAGAAAGCCCGAGTAGTCCACCGTGACTTTGGCCGCGCCAGGGCTTTCGTCCTTCTTACAACTGGCCAGCGCGAGGAGAGGGAGAAGCACCAGAACGCGTCGCATGCGGACATTCTATCGCGTCCGTGCCCCGCCGCTGCATCCTCTCGAGCCCGCACCTACCTCACGGACGGGAAGTCGGAGTGGACCACTTCCAGGCGTACATCCGCGGCGATGCTAGCGGGCGTCACCAGCTCCAAATCCAGGGGAACCCGCTTCCCGTAACGTTCGCGGAGCTGCTGCTCCAGGCCTTTCACGCGGAGCGAGTCCAGCCGCTCCATTTTCCCATATTCCAAGCCCGCACCCTGGGCGTAGGCCTTGCGCACCAGCTCCGAGCAGTACATCGCGTCGTCCCCCCAACCGAAGAGCCAGTCATACGGCTTGCCCAGATGCGCCTTGGCCGCCGCCACCGCCTGCTGGCGCTGCGCATCGCTCAGTTCACGAGGGCGTAGGACGAGGATGCCGCCCTTCGCGCCTCGGGCCTTCCACTTCGAGAACCGGATTCGCTGCACCGGCTGCACGGCCTCCACGACCCACGCGCCCTGTTCGGTCACCTCCACCATGCCCACATGGGACAGGGGGCTCTGCGTGGCCTTCTGGATGGCCTGTGACTGCGAGGAGCGCGAGGTGTGCAGGACGATGTCTCCCGTCTGCAACCGGGCCTCCAGTCCTTCATGCGGCGCCGCGACCGCGTTGTGGGCGCCGAACCACACCATCAGCATGACCATCCACCGCATTGACGAGTCCTTTCAGGTGCTTGGCTGCTTCCGGAGTGCGGAGAGTGCAGCCGGGATGCCAGCCGTCACGAGGGTGTCGCTACCCCAGCGTGCGGGTGAGGGGCACCTCCACTCGGGGCAGGTAATGGCCGCCCTTGCTCTCGAAAAGCACCAGTTGGTCCACGCGCCCCTCGCCCAGTGACGTGTCCTTCAGCGCCTGGACGCATGCGAGGAGGGCGGCGTCTCCGCGCGGGTGTTTCGCGCGGGCCAGCGTGAGGTGCGCGGTGTACTCGCGATGCTCGGGCTCGAAGCCGAGCGGCCGGAGCACCTGGGCGGCATCCGCCTGCAAGGCCTTCAGCGCGTCCGTGGCGCCGCACACATCCGCCCAGAGCACGCGTGGGTGGGTGGGCGCGCCAAAAGCGCCGCCACCAACGACAGACAGCACGAAGGGGGAGTGCCGAGCTCCAATCGGCGCCAGGGCTTCGCGAATGGCGGGCAGGCGTGCGTCATCCACGTCCCCCAGGAACACGAGCGTGAGGTGGAGGCCCTCCAGCTTCACCCAGCGGGCCTGAGGGGCCAGGGGGCGCAGCCGGTGCAACTCCTCGGTGGTGCGCGCTTCAATGGCGGGCCCCAGGGTGACGGCGGTGAACAGGCGCATGGCTCACGGCTCCTGACCTCATGAGGGAGACACAGTCCTTCGATTCCCTTCAGCATCGGAGCCGGTGGGTGTCGCCCTGCTCGTGACCGGTGCCACCAGGCGCGCTGCGGGGGCGCCTGCCAGTTCGAGCCGGCGGCGGGCGGTGTCGTGCCCTGCCGCCGGCCCTGACGTGACTGGGGCTCAGTACGCCTTGGAGAACACGATGCGGCCCGGCGAAGGCTCGCCGGTGACGACGCACTTGCCCGGCTCCTGCTTGAGGTCGAAGGGACGGCAGCGCGTCGTCAGGCCCGTCTCTTCCTTGATGCGCGCCTCCACCTTGGGGTCCAGGTTCCAGTGCGCCAGCAGGAAGCCCTGGTCCGCCTTCTCCTTCAGCTCCTCGTAGGAGTTGACCTCGAAGGTGTGCGAGTCGCGGAAGGACTTCGCTTTGGTGAACAGGTCCTTCTGCATCGCGTCCAGCATGGCCTGCGCCTTGGACACGGCCTCGTCCAGCGACACGAACTCCTTCTGGCGCACGTCACGGCGGACCATGACGCAGGAGTTCTTGGCCAGGTCCTTGGGTCCCAGCTCGATGCGCAGACACGTGCCGATGAGCTCGTGCTCGTTGTACTTGAAGCCCGGGCTCTTGGTGTCGTCGTCGTCCAGCACCACGCCCAGGCCCGCCTTGCGCAGGTCCGCGGCCAGCGCGTTCGTCTTCTCCAGCACCTGCGCCTTCTCCGCGTCGGAGGCCTTGCCGAAGATGGGGATGATGACCACGTGCGTGGCCGCCAGCTTCGGCGGGACGATGAGGCCGGCGTCATCCGAGTGGGTCATGATGAGGCCGCCGATGAGGCGCGTGGACACGCCCCAGGACGTCTGCCACACGTGGTGCATCTTGCCGTCGCGGCCCTGGAACTGGGTGTCGAAGGCCTTGGCGAAGTTCTGTCCCAGGTTGTGGCTGGTGCCCGCCTGGAGCGCCTTCTTGTCCTGCATCATCGCTTCGATGCTGTAGGTGCGCAGCGCGCCGGCGAAGCGCTCGGACTCCGACTTCTGGCCGGTCATCACCGGCATCGCCATGTAGTCCTCGGCGAAGGTCCGGTAGACCTCCAGCATCTGCCGGGTCTCCTTCTCCGCGTCCTCCTCCGTCTCGTGACAGGTGTGGCCCTCCTGCCAGAGGAACTCGGTGGTGCGCAGGAACAGGCGCGTGCGCATCTCCCAGCGCATCACGTTCGCCCACTGGTTCAGCAGCAGCGGGAGGTCCCGGTAGCTCTGGATCCACTTGGCGAAGCTGCGGTTGATGATGGTCTCACTGGTGGGCCGGATGACGTAGGGCTCCTCCAGCTTGGACCCACCCGCGTGGGTGACGACGGCCAGCTGCGGGTTGAAGCCCTCGACGTGCTCGGCTTCCTTCTTCAGGTAGCTCTCGGGGATGAGCAGCGGGAAGTAGGCGTTCTTGTGGCCCAGGTCCTTGAACATCTTGTCCAGGACGCGCTGCATGTTCTCCCACAGCGCATAGCCATTGGGCCGGATGACCATGCAGCCCTTCACGTCCGAGTAGTCGGCGAGCTTCGCCTTCTGGACCAGGTCGACGTACCACTCGGAAAAGCCCTTCTCGCGGGGCGTGAGCTTCTCGGCCATGTGCGGAGCACCCTTCAAAAGTCGTGGAAAGAGGACGGTTGCCTACGCCGGGCCCACCCGGAAATCAACGGCCCCGTCGCCCGGACGGGCGCTGGGTCCCTTCCTGGACGGGATTGTGTTTTTCGACCAACGGTCAGAATAATGAGCACCGGTTGAATCCGCATCCAGGAGGCAGTCATGTTTCGCCAGGTGGCTGACGACGTGCACGTGCTCGCGGTGGAGTTCCGCATCGGGGGAATGGATTTGGGGGGCCGGATGACGGCTGTCCGCCTGCCGGATGGGGGGCTATGGCTCCACTCGCCCGTCCGCTTCAGTCCGGAGGTACGGGCGGCGGTGGATGCGCTCGGGCCAGTGCGCTTCCTGGTGGCGCCCAACTTGATGCACCACCTGTACGTGCAGGAGTGGGCTGCGGCCTATCCCGACGCGAAGGTGGCCGCGCCCGCTGCGCTGCGGCGCAAGCGGCCGGACCTGCGCATCGACCTGGAGTTGGGTGACACGGCCGAGGCCGGCTGGGCCGGCGTCCTGGACCAGGTGCTCGTCCAGGGGATGCCCAAGGTGGACGAGCTGCTCTTCTTCCACCGCCCCAGTCAGACGCTGTTCGTCACCGACCTGGCGTTCAACGTGCACCGGACGGGTTCGTGGTTCACCCGCATGTACTTGAAGCTGAGCGGCGCGTGGCAGCGGCTCGCGCCGACCATGCTGGTTCGCTCCGTCATCAAGGACCGGGAGGCCGTGCGCGCGTCGCTGGCGCGGACCCAGGCCTGGGACGTGGAGCGAGTGGTGGTGTGCCACGGTGACGTGGTGGAGCAGGGCGGCCGGGAGGCGGTGCGGAATGCCTTCGCCCGGTTCTAGCGGCGGTGGCCGCAAGCCCGCGCCGGGCCGCCGTCGCGGCGCCGCGTCACTGGCCGCGCCCACCCCTGCGTCGGCTCCCACCGCGGAGCCCTCCGAGCGCGAGGCACGCAAGGCGCGGCGTCAGGAGGGGCGCCGTCAGGCCATCCTCGTCGCCGCACGGGCGGTGCTGGTTCGGGGCGGGGTGTTGGGACTGACCCTGGAGGCCGTAGCGGCGGAGGCGGACCTGAGCAAGCCTTCCTTGTTCTACTACTTCCGCTCCAAGGAGGACCTCGTGGGGGCGCTGGCGGTGGAGGGACTGGAGCGCGAGGTGAAGGTGCTGGAGGCGGCGGTGACGGCCGCGGCCAGCGGCGTGGAGGCCCTGGCCGCGCTGGTTCGTGCCCGGGTGGATTTGTACGCGGAGGACCTGGACGGCTTTCGCGTCGTCTATCTGTGGCCGCAGTTGACCGGGCGGCAATCCGAGGCGCACCAATCGCGGGTGCTGGCGCTGAGTGGACAGCTGAATGACGTGCTGGAGGCGCGGCTCCAGGCGGATGCGCGCGCGGGCCGGCTGGCCCCAGGGCTCCAGCCGCGTCGGCTGGCCAACCTGGCCTGGACCGTGGCGCACGGGGTGCTTTCCCTGGGGGCTGGGCTGGAGCACTCTGGTGTGGGAACGCGCTTCACCTTGTCTCAACTTCGTGACGAGGCCTGTGCGGTATTGCTGCGCAGTAGCGGCCGTTAGGGTGGCTGTGAAGGGTGGGAGGGGCGCGCTATGTAGAGAGCCTCCTTCCCGTCGTTCCTTTTTGGAGGCTTCATGCGGTCGTACCTTGCATCACTCGGAGTTGCCGGCGTTGTGTCGGCGTGCCTTGTCTCCGGTTCCGCGTTCGCCAATTCCATGGGCATCAGTGGCCGAAGCGGCAAGCAGGGCTCGGGCTTCACTTGTGCAGAGTGCCACTCCGGCGGCAGCACGCCCACGGTGACCATCGAAGGGCCCACCACGCTGGCGCCGGGCGCCACCGGCAACTACACGCTCGTCATCCGGGGCGGTCCGGCCGCCGGCGCGGGCTACAACGTGGCGGTGAGCGACAACGGCGGCACGCTCAACCCGGGTTCGGCCTCGTACAAGCTGAGCGGGGAAGTCACCCACAAGAACATCCAGGCGTTCTCCGGCGGCGCGGCCCGCTTCGACTTCACCCTGGTGGCGCCGTCCACTCCCGGCACTGTCACCCTGTACGGCGCGGGCAACTCGGTGAACGAGAACGGCACCGACCAGGGAGACGCCTCCGCGGCCACCACGCTCAACGTCACCGTGGCGACTGGCGGCGGCAACGGCGGTGACGGCGATGGTGATGACGGCGGTGGCTGCGCCGCCGCGGGCGGTATCCCGTTGCTGGGCGCGGCCCTGGTGCTGCTCGGCACCCGCCTGCGCCGTCGTCGCTAGGCCTCGTTGAAAGGAGGCCTCCGTGCGCGACAGCGCCGTCAGTGACCGGAGGCCACCGAGGCGGTGAACTCGTCGGGCAGGAAGGCGGAGAAGGACGGCACCCGTCGAACCTTCCGCCGGGAGTTGCCCGCCAGCCGCAGGATGGCCAGGGACACCAGCCCCAGGCCCACGGCGCTGCGCAGGGGCGCCGGACGACGTGACCGGCGCCGGGCGCGGTAGTGCAGGAGTCCCACGGGCAGCAGGGCGGCGGGAATGGCCATCAGCGCCCATGAGCGCCAGCGGGACCGGCCAGACGAATCGGATGCCAGTGTCGTTTTCATGAAGAAACAGGTTGGGCGTGGGATGGAGCAGGGGGAAGGGTGGCCCGAACCGGACGCAGGTCGGCCCCTGGGTCGGGCCCCTCCCGTGGAGGGCGGACACGGCCTCGCCAGGCTGCTTGCTGATGGCCCGCCAGGCCGGCCGCCTTCCGGACGAGCCTGGGGGGCAGGGCGACAGGTCCGCGGAGGGGGCTTAACATCGCGCCCCTTCCGCCCATGAGCCTTCGCCGCCTCCTCCCCATCCTGTTCCTGATGGGGCCGCTCGCGTGTGCGACCGGCCCTGGCTACCTCGCCTCCACCGAGTCCGTCGCCGCCGTGCGGCGCGCCCCGGGAGAGCTGCGGGTGATGACCTTCAACATTCAATCCGGCGCCCGCGGGTTGGAGCGCGTGGCGCACGTGATTCGCGCCGCGGTGCCGGACGTCGTCGCCTTGCAGGAGGTGGACGCGAAGTCCACCCGCGCGCGCGGCCTGGACCAGACGGAGGAGTTGTCCCGCCTCACCGGCCTGAAGTACCGCGCCCACTTTCGCACCACGGATTTGTTCGGCGGGGCCTACGGCATCGCCGTGCTGTCGCGTTTCCCGCTGGAGGCACTGGCGCAGTATCCGCTGCCGGGGCCGCGCGGCGCGGAGCCTCGCACCGTGGCGCATGCGGTGGTGGACGTGGATGGGCGCGAGGTGAGCGTCTACCTCACGCACCTCGTCCGCCGGCCCTTCAACAGCGACACCCGCGTGCGGCAGAGCGCGTACGTGGCGCGGCTGATGGCGCAGGATTCGCGGCCCAAGGTGTTGATGGGGGACCTCAACGACGGACCGGATTCACGCTCCACGCGGCTGCTGCGGCGGGCCCTGCATGACGTCGCCGCGGCGACCGGAGGCACGGGGGGCACGTATCCGCTGCCGCTCTTCCTGCCCACGCTGCGCATCGACTACGTGCTGGCGTGTGATGCCTTCACGTTCGTGGCGAGCCGGGTGCTGCGCGTGGACGTGTCCGACCACTACCCCGTGGTGGCGGACCTGCGGCTGAAGCCGGAAGCCGTGACCGTGGTCGCCGAGCGCGCGGCCACCGGCACCGCGCCTTGAACGAGGCGCGGGCCAGCGCGGGCATCAGCCGACGTTGAAGCGGTACAGCACTTCGTTGTCGTTGCGCGTGAAGCCCTTGAGTACCTGGTGCTTGAGGTTCTGCGCGCCCAGGTACGCCAGTCCGCCGGAGGCGAAGCCCATGACGGACAGCTCGAAGTAGGGGTGCGGCCGGGGAACGTGGGTGATGTGCAGGTCGGTGTGGTCCTGACCGGGGAGCACGTTGAGGTCGCCCTCGGTGAAGTAGCCCTTCCAGATGCCGGGGGTGAACAGCAGGAAGCGCCGGAAGTCACCCTGGCTGAACATCGCCTTGAGCTGGCCCTGGCCCAGGGCGTACTCGGCGGACTTCACGCCGAACTGCCAATAGGCGCTCGGGTTGTTGTTGTAGAAGCGCGCCAGCAGTTCGTCGTTGAGCCGGAGGAAAGCATCCGCCGGCATGCGCGACACCGGCATCACGGGCTTGGAGAAGAAGGGCTCCTTCTTCGCGAAGTCGGTGAGGAACGCCTTCCAGGCCGCCTCCCCATGAGTCTGCACCATCAACTGTTGCCGGGCCAGGAAAGCGACGCCTTTGACTTCCATTCACGCTCTCCGCGGGGGCGCGGACGCCCCGTGTTTGGGTTTGCAGGCAACAGTGTGCTGTAGATGTTTCATGAGACGAAGCGGTGATGTGACAACCGCTCGCGTCCGCCCGTCCCTCAATCGAGCTGGAGTCCGCAGTCGCTACAGGCGCCTTCCAGCAGCGGCGCGGCGGTGCCACAGGCCGGGCAGGGCGGCTCGCCGTCCTCGGAGAGGGGGGCTGCCGGAGCGGCGGTGCGTCCCATGGGCACCAGGCCTTCGCGCTCGATGCTGTCCATCCACCGCTGCTGGAGCAGGGCGGCCACGCGAGGGCCGTCCTCGGGGCGCACCAGCACCTGGAACTTCGGGCTGCATCCCGGTTTGCTGCAGGCCTCGCGATGCACGAGCGCCGGCACGTCAGCGCCCAGGCAGGCGTCCACCAGCCGCCGCGCGTCCATCAGCGCCATCTCCGCGCAGGGCACCAGCTCCACTTCCGACAGGGCCTTCGTTGCGTCTTCAGGAGTCATCACCCGGGGGATTGGAGCGCACCCATGGGGCCACGTCCAGTCCGCCCGGGCCCGCGTGTCATGCCGCGCACGCGCCGGGTCACGACGCGCCGCGGCCGAGAGGCGGTTCATTCCCCGGGCCTTCCCATTTCCCGTTGGGACATGCGCTCAGGCGACGCGCCAGCGCTGGCAGGGCTCGCCACCCCGGCAGTTCTTGCCAGCCGTCGCAGCAACGCGCGCCGGTGTGCGGCCTCCAGGCATCGGCGTGGATTGCGCGGTGGCGGAGGGACGACTTCAGGCTAGCGTGCGGAGGGTGCCGCCCACGTCACTCACGCCGCGCACCGCGCGCCTCTTCCGGCTCCTGATGGTGGGCGCGGGCGTGCTGACGTGTGGCGTCTTCGGCCTCGCCTGGGTGGTGGACCGCTTCGGTCAGCGCGAGCAGGCCGCGCCCGCGGACGTGCTGGTTGTGCTGGGCGCGCGCGTGTTGCCCGGGGGCGTGCCTTCCGGGGCGCTGCGCGCGCGCACCGAGCACGCGGTGGCGCTGTACCACCGCGGCGTGGCTCCCCGGCTCGTCTTCTCCGGCGGCGTGGGCGTGAATCCACCCTCCGAGGCGCGCGCCATGCTGGCGCTGGCGACGCGGATGGGCGTCCCGGCGGAGGCGTGTGTCCTGGAGGAGGGCAGTCACTCCACCGACGACAACGCCCGGCTCACGGCCGAGGTGCTACGCGGGCTGGGGGCTCGGCGCGTGGTGGTGGTGTCGGACCCGTATCACCTGCTGCGCGCGCGCAACTACTTCCGGCTGTATGGCTGGGAGGTGGCCACCAGTCCGGCGCTGGAGACCGAGCGCAACCTGGACACGTTCGACCGCATCTATTGGACGGTGCGCGAGGCCGTCGCGCTGCTCCTGCATCCCCGCGTGCTGCTGGCGCGCGCACCTACTCCTTCGGCACCGTGAGCGCGCGCAGCTCCAGCGCGCCTCCCGGCAGGGCCACGCGGAGCAGCACGGACTCGCCGGGCTTCGTCTTCCGCAGCGCCGTCACCACATCCTTCGCGCCGCGCACGGGCTTGTTCGCGGCCTCCACCACCACCATGCCCGGCAGCAGGCCGGCGTGTTCGGCCATGGAGGCGGGGGCCACCTCCGTCACCAAGGCGCCGGAGGGTGGAAGCTCCTGGGACTCCGCCAGCGCCGGGTCCATGTCCATCAGGCTCAGCCCCACGCGATGCTCGGCGGGGCGCTGCGAGCCGCCGACGGCCGGCTCCTTCTCGGCGACGCCTTCCAGGTCGGGCCGCGTGCCCAGCTTCGCCTTCACGTCGCGCTTCTTCGCGTCCCGGTAGAGGGCGAGCGTGAGCTCCGCGCCCGGTGGCTTCTGCGCCACCAGCCGCGTGAGCGCGCCCGCAGAGTCGATGGGCTGCCCATCCGCGGCGACGATGATGTCGTCCGGCCGCAGCCCGGCTCGGGCCGCCGCAGTCTCCGCCGTGACGTCGGTGACGACCGCGCCCTCCTTCACGGGCGCGCCCAGCGCCTCGCCCAAATCGGGCGTCATGTCCTGCACCATCAGCCCCAGCCAGCCCCGGGTGACGGCGCCCTTCTTCTCCAACTGGGGCAGCAGCGATTTGACGAGGTTGCTGGGCACCGCGAAGCCAATGCCCGAGCCCTCGCCGGCGATGGCGGTATTGATGCCCACCACCTCGCCATTCAGGTTGAACAGCGGACCGCCGGAGTTGCCCGGGTTGATGGCGGCGTCCGTCTGGAGGAAGTCGTCGAAGGGGCCCGCCGCGATGTCGCGCTCCTTCGCGGCGAGGATGCCCAGGCTGGTGCTCGACGTCAGGCCGAAGGGATTGCCAATGGCCAGCACCCAGTCCCCCACACGCAGCGCATCCGAGTCTCCCAGCCGCACCACCGGCAAGGGCTTGCCGCCGTCCAGGCGTTCGAGCTGGAGCACCGCCACGTCGGTGAGCGGGTCCGAGCCCAGCACGCGCGCCTCCAGGTCGCGCCCGTCGGCGAGCTGTACCTGAATCGCCTCCGCGTCTTCCACGAGGTGGTGGTTGGTCAGCACCAGTCCCCTGGCGTCGATGATGAAGCCGGAGCCGATGCCCTCGCGC
This sequence comes from Myxococcus sp. CA005, assembly GCF_006518205.1. Classification (NCBI taxonomy): domain Bacteria; kingdom Pseudomonadati; phylum Myxococcota; class Myxococcia; order Myxococcales; family Myxococcaceae; genus Myxococcus; species Myxococcus sp. CA005. The sequence goes on from NZ_SRLV01000032.1 coordinate 27,916, forward strand.
ACCGGCGGGGCGAAGGGCGAGGGAGCCTCGAAGGGAGACAGCGGGTCCTCGGGGGCGTCGTCGAACGGGGGACCGTCGAACGGCAAGCCTCCGAAAGGCGAGGGACCGTCACCACCCCAGGGCGTGTCCTTCGTCTCGCCGGGCGTGGGCGCGCCCAGCCGCACCTCCACGTTGACGACGGCCGGACTCACGGAGGCCACCAGGGGCGCGACGGAGGCGAGCGCCACGGCGCGTCCGGTGGGCAGCGGGGGAGGCTCGGTCGGCTTCGGTGCGGAGGTCGCCGTGGAAGGAGGCGGCTCCTCCGCGTCCTTCCGGCAGGCCATCAGGCCCAGCAGCACCCCTACCGCCACCCCGCGCGCGTGTACCCTCATCGCCTTCCTCCCCTGTCGCAAGCTGCGACCGCCGCGCGACGCAGGGGGGCTGACCACCCGGGCATGAAGCCTGTCAGGCCGCCTGGAGGACTGGGGCCCCGTCGGGGGCCTGGCTGTCAGCCCGCGCGCTCACGCGGCGTGGGCGTGGCCGGGGCGCTCATGCGCTTCACCAACTTCTCCAGGATGCGGAAGAGGGCCTTGCGGTCTCCCACGTCGAGGATGCCCAGGAACTGGTGCATGCCATGGACGACCACGCGGTTGAGCCGCTCCCAGGTCGACTGGCCGTCCTCCGTCAGGCGGCAGTGCACGACGCGGCGGTCGGTGGCGCTGCGCTCGCGCAGCAGGTGCCCCTGGCGCTCCAGCCGGTCCACCACACCCGTGACGGTCTTCTCCGTGACACCCAGCCGGCGCGCCAGCTCACCCATGGTGAGCGGACCGTCCTGACCCAGCCAGAGGATGGCGTGAACCTGAGGTGGCGTGAACTGGAGCTGCTCGCACATGCTGGCGATGGGGTCACGGAGCGAACTGCGCCGGCCCAGCGCGAGGAGCAGGTTCTGGAGCTTCTCCAGGTCCTCGGTAACGTCTTCATCCTCTTTGTGGAATTTCCGTGACACGGAGTATCCCATAGCGGCCCCGCATGGGCGGGTCAATCTGTTGTCCAGATGGGCGCTGACCTGACGACAATGCAACGCGGGTTGTCCGGATATGCGAGGTGCTACGCCATGCGTCATCTGTTCCTGCTTTGTGCCGTCTCCACGCTGTTGTCGGGGGTGTCTGCCCAGGCCGACACGGTACTGGTGTTCGCGGCCGTGAGCACCTCGGACGCGCTCCAGGAGCTGGCGCCGGCCTTCACCCGGACCACGGGCCACGCGGTGGAGTTCTCCCTGGGGGCCTCGAGCGACCTCGCACGTCAGGCCGTGGCCGGAGCGCCCGCGGACGTCTTCCTCTCCGCCGACACGGCGCAGATGGACGCGGTGGAGAAGGCGGGCCTGGTCGCGCCCTCGACGCGCGTGGACCTGCTGTCCAACCGGCTGGTGGTGGTGGTGCCGGTGGACGCGAAGTCGGCGCCGTCCTCACCCGCTGGGTTGCGTGGGTTGAAGCGGCTGTCGCTGGCGGACCCGGAGGCGGTGCCCGCGGGCGTGTATGCGAAAGCGTGGCTGGTGAAGGCGGGGCTCTGGAAGGCGCTGGCGCCGAATCTCGTGCCGGCGCTCAATGTGCGCGCCGCGCTGGCGGCGGTGGAGACGGGGCGCGTGGACGCAGGCGTCGTGTATTCCACGGATGCGGCACATTCGAAGCGCGTGCGCGTCGCCTTCCAGGTGCCTGAGCAGGACGTGCCGCGCATCGTGTATCCGGCGGCGGCGCTGACGAAGGGCGCCGCGCCAGAGGCCGGGCGGGCATTCGTGCGCTTCCTTCAGTCCGACGCGGCTCGGAAGGTCTTCACACGCCACGGCTTCGGCGTTCCCAGCGCGCGGGCTCCCTGATGGAGGGCGTCGCGGCATTGGTGTCCTTCACAATCTGGGTGGCGACGCTGGCCACGCTGCTCATCCTGCCACCAGGGCTCGCGGTGGCGTACGCACTGGCGCGGTGGGAGGGTCCAGGCAAGGGCGTGGTGGAGACGGTGCTGACGCTGCCACTGGTGCTGCCGCCCACGGCGGTGGGACTGGTGCTGCTGGAGTTGCTCGGGCGCAACGGCCCGTTGGGGCGCGTGCTGGACGCGTGGGGCATGGAGGTCGTCTTCACGCCCAAGGCCGTGGTGCTGGCGAGCGCGGTGATGGCGTTCCCGCTGCTGGTGCGCTCGGCGCGCTCGGGCTTCGAGGAGGTGGACCCGCGGCTGGTGGCGGTGGCGCGCACGCTGGGCGATTCGCGCACGCGCGCCTTCTTCCGGGTGACGTTGCCGCTGGCCTGGCGCGGTGTGCTGGTGGGCACGCTGCTGGCGTTCTCCCGCGCGCTGGGTGAGTTCGGCGCCACGGTGCTGGTGGCGGGCAACATTCCAGGCCGTACACAGACGCTCTCCCTGGCCATCTTCCAGCGCACGCAGCTCGGGCGGGACGCGGAGGCGCTGCGGCTGGCGGGCGTGGCGGCGCTGCTCGCCTTCGTGGCGGTGTTCGCGACCGAGGCGGTGACGCGGCGGCGTGGGCGGAGGGTGCGCGCGTGAGCCTGGAGCTGGACATCCGGTTGCCACTGGCGCGCTTCACGCTGGAGGTGGGCACGCGGCTGGATGGCGCGTCAGTGGCGGTGATGGGGCGCTCGGGCTCCGGGAAGACGTCGCTGCTGGAGGTGCTCGCGGGACTGCGGCGCGGCGCCCGGGGCCGGGTGGTACTGGATGGCCGCGTGTTGTTGGACAGCGTTGCCCGAAGCGACGTGCCGCCCGAACAGCGCCGCATGGGCTACGTGCCCCAGGATGCGCTGCTCTTCCCGCATCTCACGGCGGAGCAGAACGTGCGCTATGGCGTGCGGCCGGGGCGGGCCTCTCGCGTGGACGAGGCCGTGGAGATTCTGGAGCTGGCGCCGCTGCTGCGCCGCTACCCGGCCACGCTGTCCGGGGGCGAGAAGCAGCGCGTGGCGTTGGCGCGCGCGCTGGCCACGGACCCGGCGTTGTTGTTGCTCGATGAGCCGCTCGCCGCGCTGGACGTGGCGCTGAAGGAACGCGTGCTGCCGTACCTGCTGCGCGTGCGCGACGAGGCCCGGGTTCCGATGCTGTACGTGACGCATCAGTTGGGCGAGGCGCGCGTGCTGGCGCGAGAGGCGCTGCTGCTGGACCAGGGGCAGGTCCGCGCGGCCGGGCCTGCGGCCGAAGTGCTGGGCGCGGCGGCGCGAGGCCTGCTCGCCGGTGAAGGGGATGGGGAGGAGAACATCCTCGAAGGAGTCCTGGAGCGTCCGGACGACGGCGGGTTGCGGCTTCGGATGCAGGGCGGGTTGTCGTTGTGGGTGCCGGACTCGCCCGCGTTGGCGCCGGGCACGCGCGCGGCCTATGCCGTGCCGGCCGCGGACATCCTGCTGTCCATCCAACCGCTGACGGGGGTCTCCGCGCGCAACGTCATGACGGGCACGGTGGTGAACGTGGAGTCCGTGGCGACGGGCGAGGACGCGGCCACCGTGGATGTGGCGGGTGTGCGCTGGGTGGTGTGGCTCACGTCCGCGTCGGTGCGTGAGTTGGGCGTGGTGCCCGGCGCGCGGGTGTCCCTGGCGGTGAAGACGTCCGCGTGCCGGCGGCTGCGCTGACTCATCGCGCAGCTCAGATGAGCTGCGCGACGGAGCCGCCGCGATGGGCGAACCCTCCGCGACGTGTCGTCCATGGACCGCGCGAGCGCCAGGCAGAGCAGGACGAGCGACAGCAGGACGGAGCGGTTCGCGCAAGGAGTGGTGCATGCGCGGGGACGCCTCGTGAGCGCACGGCGCGCGCGGATGCCATCACCTCCGTGGTGGATTTCATGCTGAACGGACCGCGCGCTCCCCCGGAGGCCCCTCGCGCCGGGGGGAGCCGGAGTCACTCCCGTAGCTCGCTGTTCGGAAATGTCGGGGGTTTTGCGCCGCGAAATCTCCCGACATTTCCGAACAGCGAGCTGCCGAGGTGCGCCCCGGCCCTCGGGGCGGCTCGCCTCATGGCGCGCTTCAAAAGGGCTGGGCGATTGCGTCGCCGCAGTGGGCCAACCCACCGGCTGCATCGCGCGGAGAAATGGCCGCCAGGAGGGGTGGGGTACTCTCTTGCCAGGCTGCGATGGACCGCTCGCGCAGGTCGAGCGAATGCGTACCGGACATGGCAGGCGGTACCTCCTCGCACTCAGCAGTCTCCGCCTGCTTGCTTCATCCGTACGCCGCGATCAGAGGCCCCGCTCGCCGTCCGCCCAGTAGGCCTTGCTGCGCACGTCGCGCTTCGCGAAGCCGCGCCAGTCGAGCAACTCCTTGCACAGCATGACGACAGGTGCTGCCGGGGCCGTGGCCATGGAGGAAGAAGACGACCTCAAGCGCCCCACGCGCTGGGTCCCCCAGTGACGGCGTGTCGTGCCGGAATGCCGTCGGGCCAACACGGAACTCCACTTCGTGGCCGGGCTCGCCGCGGACACCCTTGAGCGACTCGCCCTCGACGCACACGCGGCGCAGCCGAGGGGCCAGCGTCTCCACCGAAGTGACGCGGGTGGGCTTCGCGAATCACGGCACGAGGGTGTTTGCGAGGACTGCGGGCATTTCCGACATGGGCGCTCCAGAAGGCCGATGATTCCATGGGTCGAATATTGAATATGAGAATCGTTATCAATTATGGTGCCGCGCGTGGAGGCCGGAATGGCACAGCGCCGTGTGCGCCTTGTCCTGGCCATGGGTGGTCTCCGGCTCCGCACCATCCGAGGGAGAGGGCCGTTGATGAAGACTCACACCGAAGAAACGATGCACACGAAGGCCAGCAAGCAGGGCCTGTGGGTGCTGGCCGCCGTGGCGATGGCGCTGGCCCTGTTGGTGAACTGTGGTTCGTCTGATGAAGACCCCACCCCGGTGCCCGACGCCGGACAGACGGACTCCGGGACGAACCCGATGCCGGACTCTGGAACGGAGCCCGAGCCGGACGCGGGCACGGAGCCTGAGCCAGACGCGGGCACGGAGCCCGAGCCGGATGCGGGCACGGAGCCGCTGTGCCAGAGCGACGTACCTTGCCGAGAGCAGAGCATCGACCGGCTGAACCTGCTCACGACGCCGTCGACGACGGCGATGTACGAGGAGGAGGCGCCGGCGGGCGAGTTCCGTTCGTACATCGACGCCCGAGCGGGTGGCCTCACGGTGAACCAGTCCTACACCTACGCTCGCTTCACGCCCGAGGGCCTGGCGCGGGTCAACATCGACGACCAGACGTCGCTGGGCGACCACGGCTGGGACATCGCGTTCCGTCGCTACTACATCCGGCTGAACGGCGGCACGTCCGGCCCGTCCTGCATTGGCGTGGCGCGGCTGCCCACGGGCACCCGCTTCGAGACCGTGACGTCCGTACCCGCGGACCTGACCTTCCAGTCCGACGCCTGGTACACCGACACGTGTGAGTTCATCCCGGACAACTCGGGGCTCGCCGGGCCGACGATGGCGCTGAGCAGCTTCTGGTCCTACCAGGGCTGCGTGAAGATGTCGGGGGATGTCTTCATCATCCGCCTGGCGGATGGGCGCCACGTGAAGTTCGAGGTGACGTCCTACTACGAGCTGGCCGTGCAGGAGCATTGCAACGCGACGAACGAGCTGCCGTCGGGGACGCCGAGCGGCTCGGGGCAGCTCCGCGTGAAGTGGGCCTTCCTGCCATGAAGCTCCGGGCGCTGCTCCTGCTCATCCCTTTCGGGTGTGGACCTGTCCAGCAGGCTTCGCGTGAACCGCACGAACGGCACGATTCGTTCGTGACGTGGGAAGCGGGACTGCAAGCGGGAGCGCGCCCCACCTCGCCCTCGGCGATGCCTCCGCGCTTCGACGAGGGCGAGGCGGTGGAATCGGTCGTGTCCCCTGGGGGGCTCTTCCGCATCCACTTCTCCCGTTCGGGTTCCAACGCCGTGCCGTCGGCGGACGCGGACGGGAGTGGTGTTCCGGACGCGGTGGAGACCGTCGCGTCCGCGTATGACCGCGTCGCCGTCTTCTATGAAGGGCTGGGCTTCCGTCTGCCGCCGGATGACGGCTGGGTGGGGAGCGACAACGGCGGCGACGGCCGCTTCGATGTGTACCTGGTGGACTTCGGTGGCATCGCGGACGGAGCCTTCCGGCTGGACGGCTGTCTGGAGGCGTCGTCGCGCTGCACGGGGCACATGCTCCAGGAGAACGACTTCGCGGGCTACAACTACCCGTCCCATGACGAGGCGGTGGACATCCTCGCCAGCCACGAGTTCTTCCACGCGGTGCAGGCGGCCTATCACCCGGGCCTGGGCAGCGTGGCATCGGAGGGCACCGCGGTCTGGGCCAGTGAGCGCTACCGGCCCGCGCTGGACGACCTGGAGCGATTCACCGCCGCGTACCTGTCGCGTCCGGACCGCACCCTGGTGCTGGACCCGGAAGGGCCGGCGGTGTCCTTCAGCTATGGCACGAGCGTCTACTTCCAGTTCCTGGGCGAGCGTTTCGGGGATGGGGTGGTGCGCTCGCTGTGGGAGGAAAGCGTAGTGACGCCGTCGGTCCGCTGGCCGGTGCTGGTGGAGACGGCGCTACAGCGCGACTGGGGCGCTGACTTCGACACCGCCTTCGCGGAGTTCGCCCTGTGGAACCTGGCCACCGGACCGCGCCGGGCACAGGGCGAGGGTTATGTGAGCGGTGAGGACTATGCGCCGCTGACCGTCGCGCCACGCACGCTGCCGGTGGCGGAGCCGTCCGTGCGGGTGGCGGCCGCGTCGGCGCGCTACTTCGAGGTGGAAGGTGGAGCGTCTTCTGTCACCGCCTCCTTCGAGCCCACCGAGGGCGAGGACTCTTCTGCCATCCACCTGCTGGCGGCCGCGGTGACGCCGACGCAGGTGCTGCGCGTCGCGCGCGCGGACGGCGTGGGGACCCTGTCCGCTCACGTGGACGCCGAGGACGCCACGCACGTTATCGTCGCCGTGGTGGATGGACGGCGCGAAGGCCTGGGCCGGTATGGGCGGCTGTGCATCTCCGGGGAGGACTCCGGCGCGCCCTGCACCACCGTGCCACCGCCCGACCCGGACGGTGGGGGCGACCTGGACGGTGGCGTGGGCGGTGAGCCGGATGGGGGCGTCGACGCGGGTGTGCCAGGTGAGCCTCCGCCTCCGCCTCCGCGTGACGAGGGTGGCTGTGGCTGTTCGTCGGCACCGGGCGGGCTGACGTGGGCGCTGCTCCTGTTCCTGGTGGCGGCCTTCATCCGGCGTTGAGCAAGGTTCGTTCAACGCTTGTGTATGGAGCGGGACGGATTTCTCCGACGCCACCGCCCAGGGGGTTCCCGGCACGTGTTGTTGATGCGCCGGCCGCGACGGCCGTGTGCGTCATCCGCGTGACAGTCGGACATGGGAGGTGCGTGCGGGAGACGGAAGCGGGAACATCCCGTATCGCGTTGGACGCTATCTCCGATTAAGCGTCACCTCTCCACCGACGCGAATGACCCGGGAACGCCATGCTCAGTGCCTCAGGCCAGGACCGCTCGCCCTCCATCCGTGCCGTGGGGCGAGCACTCCCGCCGCACTACGCCAGTCAGGAGGAGCTCATCGCCGCGTTCCGCGAGCTGTGGGCCACGCGCCACTTCAACCTGGAGCGGCTGGAGGACCTGCACCGCGCCGTCCAGGTGGGAGGACGGCATCTGGCGTTGCCCCTGGAGGCTTATCCGCCGCTGCTGACATTCCAACAGCGCAATGACGCCTGGATTCGCTCGGCCACGGAGCTGGGCGAAACGGTGGTGCGCAAGGCCTTGGACGCGGCGGAGCTCACGCCCGGGGAGGTGGACCACGTCTTCTTCGTCACCGTGACGGGCATCGCCACGCCGAGCATCGACGCGCGGCTGGCCAACCGCATGCGCTTCCGGGAGGACTTCAAGCGCACGCCGCTCTTCGGACTGGGATGCGTGGCGGGCGCGGCGGGCGTGGCCCGGGCGGCGGACTACCTGCGCGGCTTTCCGGAGCACACAGCGGTCGTCATCGCCGTGGAGTTGTGTTCGCTCACGTTGCAGCGCGAGGACCTGTCCATACCGAACATCATCGCGTCCGGCCTCTTTGGCGACGGCGCGGCGTGCGCGGTGCTCCGCGGCGCGGCGGCCCCAGGTGCGCGAGGGCCGCGGGTGGTGGCGTCGCGCTCCGTGTTCTACCCGGACACCGAGCGCATCATGGGCTGGGACGTGGTGGACACCGGCTTCAAGGTGGTGCTGTCCGCGAAGGTGCCGGGGCTCGTGAAGGACCACATCCGGGGCAACGTGGATGGCTTCCTCGCGCAGCATGGACTGAAGCGCGGGGACATCCGGCACTGGGTGGCGCACACCGGCGGGCCCAAGGTGCTGGAGGCCTTCGAGGAGGCGCTGGAGCTGGCACCCTCGGCGCTGGAGCGCTCGTGGGCCTCCCTGCGCGAGGTGGGCAATCTCTCCTCCGCGTCGGTGCTCTTCGTGCTCGGAGAGACGCTGGAGTCCGTTCGCGCGCAGCCGGGGGAGTGGGGCGTGATGATGGCCATGGGGCCGGGCTTCGGCGCGGAGATGGTGTTGCTGCGATGGTGACCTCCACGCATGCCCTCTTCCTGGGCTTCATGGCCGCGCTCGTCGTGGAGCGGCTGGTGGAGCTGGTTCTCTCCAAGCGCAACGCCGCCCGGGCCTTCGCGCGCGGCGGGGTGGAGACGGGGCAGCGGCACTACCGCTTCATGGTCGTGTTCCACACGCTGTTCCTGGTGGCGTGCGTGGCGGAGGTGTTCCTGCTGCGGCGCGGCTTCCCGGGGGCGTGGGGCTGGGCGGCGCTGGCGGGCGCGGTGCTGGCGCAGGGGCTGCGGTACTGGGCCATCGCCACGTTGGGCGACCGGTGGAACTCGCGCATCATCGTGGTGCCGGGGCTGGCGCCGGTGACGGGCGGGCCCTATCGCTTCCTGCGCCACCCCAACTATGTCGCGGTGGTGTTGGAACTGGCGTGCGTGCCGCTCATCCACGGTGCATGGTGGACGGCGCTGGTCTTCTCAGTGGGCAATGCGGCGCTGCTCTACGTGCGAATCCGCGCGGAGGAGGCGGCGCTGGGCGAGGTGTACGCGCAGGCGTTCTCCCATCGCCCTCGTTTCATTCCGGAGGTGCCACGTGGCTGAACGCGAACTGGAGGTCATGACGGAGATTCATCGCATCGTCACCGAGGAGCTGGAGTGGAAGGGCGCGGTGGAGCCCTCGCAGGACCTGGTGCGGGACCTCCAGTTGGACAGCCTGGGCCTCACGGTGCTGGCGGTGGGGCTGGAGAACCGCTTCCGCATCCGCCTGTCCGAAGAGGACGCGCAGGGCGTGCGCACGGTGGGAGACCTGGCGAAGCTGGTGGCGCAGCGGGTCGCGGCTCCGGTGGAACCCAGGCCGGAGGAGGCCCTGCCGTGAAGGGCGCTGGTTCGCGACTGGTGGGCCCGGCGTTGCCTCCGCCCAGGCATCTGACGGTGAACGCGGCGCTCGCGGACACCGGGCGCACGTCGCCGCTGGGGCTCACCTTCGTGGACGCGGCCGAGCGCGAGGTGTCCATGCCCTGGGCGGACGTGTACCGCCGGGCGAAGCGCACCGCCGCGGGGCTGGCCCGGCTGGGCGTGAGCGAGGGTGACCGGGTGGCGTTGCTGCTGCCCACGTCGCCGGCCTTCATGGATGCCTTCTTCGGCACGTTGCTCGCGGGCGCGGTGCCGGTGCCGCTGTACCCGCCGGTGCGGCTGGGGCGACTGGACGAGTACCACCGCGCGACCTCGCGGATGCTCCACGTGACGGGCTCGGTGATGGTCTTGACGGACGTTCGCGTGCGCCTGCTGCTGGGGCCCAGCGTGGAGCGCGCGCGTCCCCGGCTGGGGTGCCACACGGTGGACGAGGTGTCCCGGGGGGATGACGTGCTGGAGGTCCCGGTGAGGCCGGACGCACTGGGGCTCATCCAGTTCTCGTCCGGTTCCACGGTGGATCCGAAGCCGGTGACGCTGACGCACGAAGCCCTGCTGGCGCAGGTCGCGGCGCTGGAGATGGCGATGCCGCTGGGGGCGGGGGTGCCCCGGGTGGGCGTGAGCTGGCTGCCGCTGTACCACGACATGGGGCTCATCGGCTGTCTGCTGTCCGCGCTGTACTACCCGGGAAGCCTGGTGCTGATTCCCCCCGAGGCCTTCCTCGCACGGCCCGCGTTGTGGCTCCGCGCGCTGTCTCGCCACCGGGGCTACATCTCTCCCGCGCCGAACTTCGCCTATGGCCTGTGTTTGAAGCGGGTGAAGGACGCGGAGCTGGACGGGGTGGACCTGTCGTCGTGGCGGCACGCGCTCAACGGCGCGGAGCCGGTGTCCGTGGACACGCTGCGCCGCTTTTCGGTGCGTTTCGAGCGGTGGGGCTTCTCCGCGCGGGCGTTGCGGCCGGTGTACGGGCTGTCCGAGGCGTCGCTCGCCGTCACCTTCCCGCCGGAAGGGCGGGGGCCGCGCGCGCTGGGCGTGGACGCGGGGCTGCTGGCCCGGGAGGGCCGGGTGGCGGAGGGTTCGCGTGAGTTGGTGAGCGTGGGCATGCCCGTGGCGGGCTTCGAGGTGGAGGTGCGCGGCGAGACGGGCGAGGCGCTCGCGGAGCGGTGCGTGGGCCGGGTCTTCGCGCGGGGGCCGTCCCTGATGGCCGGCTACTTCGCGGATGCGCAGGCCACGGACCGGACGCTGACGCGGGACGGGTGGCTGGACACGGGCGACCTGGGCTTCATCGCGGAGGGCGAGCTGTTCCTCACGGGCCGGGCGAAGGACGTGGTCATCATCCGAGGCGCGAACCACGCGCCGCAGGCGTTCGAGGAGCCGCTGCAGAGCGTGGCGGGCGTGCGCGCGGGCTGCGCGGTGGCGCTGGGCTTCACGCCCGAAGGGGGCGAGGACGAGGCGCTGCTCATCCTCGCGGAGCGTTCGGGGCAGGAGGCGGATGACGTGGTCGAGGAGCGCATCCGCGCGGCGGTGGTGGAGACCACGGGCGTGCGGCCTCACACTGTGCGGATGCTCGTGCCAGGCACGTTGCCGCGCACGTCCAGCGGCAAGCTGCGCCGCGCCGAGGCGCTGCGCCGTTACCTGGCCGAGGAACTGGCGCCGCCGAAGAAGGTGGGCGCGGTGGGGTTGGCGGTGGAGATGGCTCGGAGCGCGCTGGCGATGGTCCGCGCGGAGAGCGACACGTGAGGCATCAGGCCGTGGGGCCGAGCACGGCGTCAGCGTGAGACATGCCATCATGGGGATGCGAGTCCCGGAGGAGTCCACGCCGTGAAGCGGTACGACGTCGCCGTGGTGGGCGGAGGACCCGCGGGGCTGGCGGTGGCCATCACCACCACGCTGCGTGGGCTGAACACCGTGGTGCTGGAGCGCGGCACCTCGCCGGTGGACAAAGCCTGTGGCGAAGGGCTGCTGCCTCCCGGCATGGCGGTGCTGGAGCGGTTGGGCGTCCTGCCTCTGCTGGATGACCAGGGCAGCCATCCCTTCGTGGGCATCCGCTACGTCCAGGAAGATGGCAGCACGGCGGAGGGCAAGTTCCCAGGCAAGGGCGCGCTGGGCGTGCGGCGCGTGGCGCTGGCCACGGCGCTGGTGTCGCGGGCGCGCACGGTGGGCGTGGAGTTGCGCGAGCGCACGCAGGTGCTGTCCCACCAGCGGGATGGCAATGGCGTGGTGCTGCATACGGCCGAAGGCCCGGTGGAGGCCGCGATGCTGGTGGCCGCGGACGGGCTGGCTTCACCGCTGCGCCGCGCGGAAGGTCTGGAGGTGGAGCCGACGGGGCCGCGCCGTTTCGGCCTGCGACGACACTTCCAGGTCGCGCCGTGGACGCCCTATGTGGAGATTCACTTCGCGCATGGCGTGGAGGCCTACGTGACGCCCACGGGCGTGCGGCGCGTGGGCCTGGCCTTCCTCTGGGAGGACGGCGTGGTGGAAGGGCGGGTGAGCTTCGAGACGCTGCTGGCCTGCTTCCCCAAACTGTCGGAGCGGCTCTCTGGCTCGGAGCCGGACTCCCAGCCCCGCGGCGCGGGACCGCTGGCCCGGGTGGCCCGAGCGCGCATCGCCGACCGCTTCGCGCTGGTGGGAGACGCGGCGGGCTACGTGGACGCCATCACCGGAGAGGGCCTGTCGTTGGCCTTCGTGTGTGCGGAGTCGCTGGGGAACCTGCTACCGGAGGCGCTCGTCCATGGCGCCACGCGCGAGGCGCTGATGCCTTACGAGCAGTGTTTCCAGCGGGTCTTCCGCAAGTACTCCCGGTCGACAGGCGCGCTGCTCATGCTGGCGCGACGGCCCTGGCTTCGCCGTCCCGTGGTGCGGCTGCTGGGGAAGACGCCCTGGCTGTTCGAGCGCATCCTGCACGCCGTCGTGACGTGAGCGGGGGACTGAGGGGCGCGGAGGCGTTGGCGTTCTCCTCCGCCCGACGCCGGTGCGTGACACCCGCTGTGCAGTGGCGTCCCCAGACGGGAGTTGCCGGTTGCCGGACGGGCGCAAACCCGGTCCACTGTCGCGCCGAGACATGGACGTCGAGCCCGGGCCGCGCGGGCGTCTTCCCAGTCCTGTCTGAATGGAGCACCGCACCCATGTCCCTGGACCGTTCTTCCCGGCCCATGACGAAACTCCTGTCGCTGGTGCTGCTGCTGTCAGCACCGTGGCTTGGGGGCTGCCTCTTCGCGGGCCCCCGCCACCAGGGCCCGGTGACGGAGCACTTCGACGGTGAGCAGTTCCAGAACCTGGAGCCCATCAATCGCCTGAGTCCAGAGGAGGTCTTCAAGGCGCTGCGCAAGGGGCCTCGCGGCCCGTGGCGGGACTATGAGGAATTCGCTCCAGGCAAGCCGCCTCCGGAGCGCGTGGGGCCGGGACAGCTCCGGGTGACGTTCATCAACCACGCCACCGTGCTCGTCCAGGCGGACGGGCTCAACATGCTGACGGACCCCATCTATTCGGACCGTCCGAGCCCGGTGCCCTTCATCGGCCCCAGGCGCGTGCGGCCTCCGGGCATCCGTTTCGAGGACCTGCCGCCCATCGACGTGGTGGTGGTGAGTCACAACCACTACGACCACATGGACCTGCCGACGCTGCGGCGCCTGGAGGAGGCGCACCATCCGCGCTTCATCGTGGGCCTGGGCAACAAGGCGCTGCTGGACGGCGAGGGCTTCCGGCACGTGGTGGAGCTGGACTGGTGGAAGTCCACGGAGGTGGCGCCGGGCCGCACGGTGACGGCGGTGCCGGCGCAGCACCGCTCCAACCGCGGGCTCACCGACAGCGCGGCGACGCTCTGGGCGGGCTACGTCCTCGCCACATCCGGCGGGCCGGTCTTCTTCGCGGGCGACACGGGCTTCGGTCCCCACTTCGCGATGATGGCCGAGCGCTTCGGTCCCATGCGGCTGTCGGTGCTGCCCATTGGCGCCTACCGGCCCACCGCCTTCCGTCCGGTCCACATGGGGCCGGTGGAAGCCCTCCAGGCGCACAAGGTGCTGCGCTCGGCCACGTCGGTGGCCATGCACTACGGCACCTTCGCGCTCGCGCTGGATGGCCAGGACGAGGCGAAGTACCACCTGCTGTGGCTGCTGGCGCGCGAGCCCGTCCGGCCGCGCTTCTGGGCCCTGGGCTTCGGCGAGGGCCGCGACGTGCCCGCGCTGGACTGAGTCATCGGTTGAAGGGGTACTCCTGAATCCAGTTGAAGCCCCGGTTGAGCAAGAGGAACTTGGACTCATCCACCCGCGTGAGGCGGACCTCGATGGCGGCCTCCTGGAGCGTGCCCTGGAGGACGAGTTGGTTCGCGTCCGAGCGTGTGTAGGCGAGCACGAACTTCTTCGCGGTGTCGTCCTGGCCGTCGATGAGGGTGAGCGTCTTCTTCGGTGCGTCTTCCTCCAGTCCGAAGGACTTCACGGTGTCGTCCAGGTGCTTGATGTTCATCCGGCCGAAGCGGCTGACGGCCACCGCCTTCCACCGCCGGGCGTCTCCGGACGTGGCATCCAGGTGCTGCCCGTCTTGGGTGAAGGAGTCGACCGTGTAGTAGCCGTAGAATGGGGGACGCGGCGCGGAGTCCCCGTACTTGCGGATGAACTCCAGCCGCGAGCTCCCAAATCCGTAGGCGATGCCGCCCACCACCAGGACCTTCATCACGAGCCCGGCGCCACTCAGCCATCGCGAAGGTGGGAACGGCGGCTGGAGCGGGCGAGGCTGCGTGGCACGGTTGAGCACCAGCACGTCGAGCAGCCGCCGGGCATCGGGCAGCACCAGGAACAGCGACATCAGCAGCAGGTGGGACGAATAGAGTTTGACGGGGACGTCGTAGAAGAAGTTGAGCGCCACCACGTTGACCATGACGCCCGCGACGACGAGCGCGCCCAGCGTCGTTGTGCGCCGGAAGAGCAGCAGGCAGCCGCCCAGGAACTCCGCGCCGCCCGTGAAGACATTGTAGCCCTTCGAGTAGCCCATGAAGTTCCACAGCAGCCCCATGGGAGAGAAGTCCCCCAGTGGCTGCACCAGCCGCTCAGGGCTGGGGAAGGGGAACTGGGACTTGAAGAGCTTGGCCAGCCCGTAGGACAGCATGCTCATCGCGAGCACGTACCGGACATTCGTATGCAGCACGTCGTGGGCCTTCACGTACTCGGTGCGGCGCCGGTCGATGACGGACCAGACGCCCGTCACCGCCACGGCGACGACGAAGAACATCAGCACCTGCACGTAGTCGAACGTGGTGTCGCCGCTGCCGTTGGGCATCATGGTGATGTCCGTGGACAGCCGCAGCACGTGCTTGCCGACCCAGGGCACCACGGCCTTCCAGAGCCCCTCCTGGAACGAGGTGATGAAGTCACCCAGGACGGGGATGAGGTCCAAGGGGAACGGGAAGAAATAGAGGCCCAGGTAGGCGAAGGCGAAGCGGAAGGCCAGCCGCCGCGCGAGACTCCAGGCTTCGGGCGCGGAAGGTGTCACGCTCGCTTCGGACGCTGCAGGCTGGGGCTCGGGGACCGAGGACAGTGGGGCCGTGGCGCTCATGGTGGGCTGGCCCGACAGTCTATCCGGAATATCCCAGGTGCTTTCCAGTCGCCCCCGTTACTTCGGAGGCGCTCCCCTGACGGGCCTTGTCTCGGCGCCAGAGGGCGGCCCTGCCTGCTCAGAGCTTCATGCGCTTGAACACGGTCTCCGGAATCGTCCGGATGATGAGCATGATGAGCGCCCAGATGCCGGGCACGTAGACTTCGTTCTTCCTCGAGTCCGCGGCGCTCAGCAGTCCGCGCGCCACCTTCTCCGGTGAGGCGAACAGCTTGTTCTTCGGCAGGTGCGCCGTCATCGGCGTGTCGACGAAGCCCGGCTTCACTGTCACCACCGCGACATTGGATTTCGCCAGCCGGTTGCGCAGGCCCTGGAGGAAGACGTTGAGCGCGCCCTTCGACGCGCCGTACACGTAGTTGCTCTGCCGGCCGCGGTCACCCGCCACCGACGAAATCACCACCAGCGTGCCGGCCTTCTGCGCCTCGAAGCGGTTGGCCAGCACTGTGAGCAGCGACACCGCGCTCAGGAAGTTGGTGCGCAGCACCGCCTCCGTCGCCGCCCACGAGCGCTGCGCCTCCGCCTGGTCACCCAGCACGCCGTGCGCCAGCACCACGCCGTCCAGCCCGTCCAGCGCCGTGTACGCGGCCTCCACCAGCGCCTCGTGGGTGTCGAAGTCGTTCAGGTCCACCACCTGCGACGCGACCTTCGCCGCGCCACGCGTGGCGGCGTCCTTCGTCACCGCGTCGAGGTTCGCCGCGTTGCGGCCAGTGAGGTACAGCGAGGCCCCGCGCGCGGCCAGGAGCCGCACCGTCGCCTGGGCAATGGCGCTGGTGGCGCCGAGGACGAGCACTTTCTTCATGGGGAGCGAATCTCGGAAAGAAGGTCAGCGGATGGCAAGCAGGGACCGCGGCGGCGGGGATGCCGTCTCGCCTCGCTCCGCGGCCAGGGAAAAGGGCAGGGACACCGGATTCACCCGCCGCCAGAACGACGAGGAGAACGACGGGTCCACGTACTGCATGAAGCGCTCCCGCTGCGGAAAGTACGCCGCGAAGTTCTCCGGGCTCATCCGCGCGTCCTTCGCCGGGTACACCGCGCCGCCCGCCTGCCGCGTCAGTTGGTCCAGGTCCTCCACCAGCTTCCACGTCTTCTCGCCGCGGTTTGCGAAGTCCATGGCCAGCGTCACGCCCTCGCGCGGGAAGGACAGCCACCCCGGCGAGGGAATGTCACCGAACGTCTTCAGCACGGAGAGGAAGCTGGGCAGTCCGCCGCGCGAGCTGCGCTCCAGGATTTCCTTCAGCGCGTCCCGCGCGGTGGAGTAGGGCACCACGCATTGGAACTGGAGGAAGCCGCGCCGGCCATAGATGCGGTTCCACGCGTAGATGGCGTCCAGCGGGTAGAAGAACGGGTCGTAGTGCGTCAGCCGCTGCTTCGGCTTGCCGTTCTGCCGGTGGTAGTAGAGCCAGTTGAAGGCGGACACCGACAGGCGGTTGAGGCAGAAGGCCGGCATGTCCATGGGCACCGCCAGCCCCACGCCGTGCGACAGGTGGCTCCTGGCCAACGGCAGCCCGTCGAACTGTGGCGGCGCGAAGTTGCCCCGGTACAGGAGCCCCCGTCCCAGCTTCTTGCCCCGGGCCAGGCAGTCCACCCACGCCATGGTGAACTCGTAGTCCTTCTCCGACGCGCGGGCGACGTCGAGGAACCCATCCAGGTTCCCGAAGGGCACCGTCTCCTGGAGCACGTACGGGTTGCTGATGGGCGTGAGCTGCACCTCGGCCCACGTGACGAGCCCGGTGAGGCCCAGGCCGCCAATCGTCGCGCCGTACCAGTCCGGATTCTCATCCGGCGCGCACACCCGACGGCTGCCGTCCGAGCGCAGCAATTCGAAGCGCCGCACGTAGCGGCCGAAGGTGCCACCCCGGTGGTGGTTCTTCCCGTGCACGTCGTTGGCGATGGCGCCGCCCACCGTCACGAACTTGGTGCCCGGTGTCACCGGCAGGAACCAGCCGCGCGGAGCGGCCAGGCGCAGAATCGTGTCCAGCGACACGCCCGTTTCGCAGCGGACCACGCCGGTGGCCGGGTCGAAGGCGATGAAGCGGTCGAGCCCCGAGGTGAGCAGCAGCGTGCCCCCCGCGTTGAGGCATGAGTCGCCGTAGCTGCGCCCCAGCCCGTGGGGCAGCAGGCTACCGTCCTTCCGGGGCAGCGCATCCGTGCGCCACACCAGGGCGTGCGTCTGCTGCTCGACTTGGGGATAACGCCCCCAGGACTCCCGTGGCTTCATCGCGCCAGACCTCTCACGTGGCGGCCCATAGCACCAGCGCGCACACGAGCCCCACGGCGTAGCTCACCCGGTCCCTCAGGGCGAAGACGAGCGGGTCCTCGTTCACCAGCCCGCGGTGAGCCAGCAGCCACACCCGGCCCACCCAGTACAGCATCACCGGGCAGATGAGCCACAGCCGCTCTGGGTGTCCGTACAGCGCCGTCACTTCATCGGAGGTGATGTAGAGCGCCAGCACCAGCACGGACACCTGTCCCGAAGCCGCGCCCAGGCTGGCGAGCTGCTCGTAGTCCTGGGCCAGGTAGCCACGGCCATGCGCGGACGTCTCATTGGACTGCCGCAGGCGCCGGACCTCGCTCAGTCGCTTCACCAGCGCGAGCGAGAGGAAGAGGAACATGCTGAACATCATCAGCCAGCTGGACGTGGGCACGTCCACCGCGAGCGCGCCGCCGAAGATGCGCACCGTGTACAGCCCGGCCAGCACCAGCACGTCCAACATCACCACCTGCTTCAGCCGCAGTGAGTAGGCCAGCGTCAGCACGTAGTAGGTGCCCAGCAGGGCGGAGAAGGCGGGCGGCAACAGCAGGCACACCGCGGCGCCAGCCAGCAGCAGCACGGGGGCCAGCATGACGCCAGTGCTCACCGAGAGCGTGCACGCCGCGAACGGACGCTGCTTCTTCGTCGGGTGTCGCCGGTCGGAGTCCAGGTCCAGCAGGTCATTCAGCACGTACACGCTGGAGGCGCACAGGCTGAAGGCCGTAAACGCCAGCAGTGCCTGAATCAGCTTGTCCGGCTCGGTGCCCTTGTGGGCGGCCAGTAGCGGCACGAACACGAGCGCGTTCTTCGCCCACTGGTGCACGCGCAGCGCCTTCACCCAGGTGCGGAGTCGGGTGGC
Organism: Myxococcus sp. CA005; assembly: GCF_006518205.1. Taxonomy (NCBI): domain Bacteria; kingdom Pseudomonadati; phylum Myxococcota; class Myxococcia; order Myxococcales; family Myxococcaceae; genus Myxococcus; species Myxococcus sp. CA005. The sequence goes on from NZ_SRLV01000032.1 coordinate 46,034, forward strand.
TGGGCGCTCGAAGACGCGGTGGACGTCGCGGCCCAGGCCTTGTGCTTGTTTCAGCACTCCGGCTGGCGCGTGGACCACGACGATGCGGCGGCATTCACGCCACAAGGGCAGGTCCACCGCGTCGTTGCCCGCATAGTCGAAGGTGCCCAGCAGCTCCTTCAGCTTCGCCAGCTTGCGCTCGCCGGACAGGTTCACCGTCGCTTCGCTGGCGACGACGTCAGAGAAGAGACCCAGGTGCGCGGCCACGGCTTCGGCGATGCGCCGGTCCGCCGCGGTGGCCAGCACCAGCCGGCGTCCTCGGGCCTTCTCCTCGTGCAGGTATGTCAGGAACTCCTCGTGGTAGGGCAGGCTGGCTGCGTCCAGGGCGGCGCGCCGGGCCACTTCCGCCTTGAAGAAGGCCTTGCCCTTGAGCACCCACAGCGGCGCCAGAAACAGCAGCCAGGGCGCGCGTTTGAAGAGGACGAGCAGGTTCTCGTGCAGCGTGTCCGTGCGTACCAGCGTCCCGTCGAGGTCGACAGCGAGAGGGACGTCCGGAGGGTCCTCGGGAAGTGGTGTTTGCGGAAGCATGGGCAACGGTGTGACGGGAGCCGTCAAAAGGACGGGCAGGGTAGCGCAGGCGTCTCCCGGGTGGGCAGGCCTCCGCGGGCAGGCACGCCAGTTCAGCGGTCGGGTGGACGCTCAGTCCAGTCGGGCCACCAGGAGCGTCTGCAAGGGCAGGTGCCGGATGGGGCGGCTGTTCTCGATGCGGAAGCCCGCGTCGTCCAGGAAGCCTTCCACCTCGGCGGGCGTATAGGCAGCCGCGCCAGAGGTGAGGAAGTAGTGCAAGCCAATCAACGGCGCCGCACTGGTGGGCGTGTCGGCGTTCTCGCGCAGATACTCCAGCACCGCCAGCGTCCCTCGGGGCGCCAGTGAGGCGCGCACCCGTCGCAGCAGGGCCACGTTCTGGGCGGGGGTCAGGTGGTGCATCACCTGGAAGAGCATCACCCCGTCGTACGGGCCGCCCAGCTCCGCGGTGAGGATGTCGCCTTCGCGGTGGGTGACGAGGTGGCTCAGCCCCGCCGAGGCGATGATTTCCCGGCCCACGCGGGCGCTGCCTTCCAAATCCAACACCGTGGCCTTCAGTCCCCGGTTGCGCAGGCACAGCTCGGCGGCGAACCAGCCGTGCGCGCCGCCCAGGTCCAACACCTGCTTCGCACCCCGGGGCAGGGGGATGGCCGCCACGACCTCCGGCGCCGCCAGCCGCGCCATCTGGTGCATGGCGTGGATGTAGTCCCGCCAGCGTGCGTCGTCGGGCGCGAAGCCGTGGATGTCCACCGCCTGGCCAGTGCGCACCACGCCCTCCAGCCCGGTCCACCAGTCCCACTGCGCGTAGTTGAACTCCAGGAAGGCGCCCACGTAGCGGGGCGAGCGTGGGTCCAACCATCGCCTGGCGCGAGGGGCCAGCCGGTAGCGTCCACCGCGCTGACGCTCCACGGCCTCGCACGCGATGAGGGCCTCCAGCAGCGTGCGAGTGCCCTCCTCGGACAGCTTCAGCCGCGCCGCCAGCGTCTCCGCCGACATGGGCCCGTCCGTCAGGGCTTCATAGACGCCCAGCCGCACGCCGGCCATCAGCGTCCGCGACGCCATCATCCCGAAGAAGGCATGGGCTACTGGCTGTGGGGCCAGGTTGAACCAGTCCGCCACGCGCTCCAGCAGGTTGTCCGCTTTGAGCCCCAGCCTCATGCGTGTGCTCCTAACGCCTGCGCCTGTAGCCGCCCACAGCGGCCAGGCCCACGACGAGGAGCGCGGCCTGTCCACCCAGCACGCAGCCTTGCTGGTCTGCCTGGCGCACGCCAGTGTACCGGCAGCGCCCGTCATCGCAGGAGAAGCGGGGGGAACAATCCCGGCTGCTACGGCAGGACGTATTCACCCTGCCTGTACTGTCGTCTCCCTCGGGGTTGTCCCGGTCCGCGCCGCCCTCTCCCACGGAGGCGTCGGGGAGGCCCGCGTCGAGCCCCCCGTCGGATTGGGCCATGGCCCCGAGGGGCATCAGGAGGGGAAGGCAGGCCAGCAAGTGACGCAGGTGGGAGCGGAAGGGGGACATCGAGGGCGTCACCCTAACCGCATGGAGGGTCGGATGCATCTTCCGCGGTGGCTGGAGCACCCGGGGGCAGATTGTCTGACCCTTCCCTTCGCATCTGGTACGGTACGCCCCGCGATGGCACCCCGAATCCTCGTCGTCGATGACAATCAGGAGCTGTTGTCCCTCCTCACGCAGCTCTTCGAGGAGGCGGGCTACGAGGTCATTGGTGCGAGCCGCGGCAAGCAGGCGGTGGAGCTGGCCAAGGCCCAGCCCCCGGCGGCGGCCGTGCTCGACATCCTGCTGCCCGACATGATGGGGTACCACCTCGCGGACGCGCTGCGTAAGGACAACCCCCAGCTCCCGCTCCTCTTCATCACCGGCGTCTTCAAGGGTGGCAAGCACGCCGTCGAGGCGCGCACCAAGTACCAGGCCGCCGGCTACTTCGAGAAACCCTTCGAGGCTCAGAAGCTGCTCGAGGCGATGACGAAGGTGCTGCCTCCGGAGAAGCCCGCTGCAGCGGCCGCGTCGCTCCAGGACGCCTTCGAGGTGGAGCTGGACATCGACGTGGAGGAGGAAGGCCCGCAGGACGCCATGGAGCTGACCGGCCGCATCAAGGTGACGGGCGGCGGCAACATCACGGCGGAGATTCGCGGCGCCAACCTCACGGCCAGCCCCATGCAGAAGGTGCCGGCGACGCAGGTGCGTCCGCCCACGCCGGGCCGTCCGCCGGACCCGCCGCCCGCGGGCGCACCGGGCAGCCGCCGTGGTGAAATCCGCGACAACCTGCCTTCGCTCCTCACCGCCTTCTACCTCTCCCGCGAGACGGGCGAGTTGGGCGTGCAGAAGGGCAAGGTGAAGAAGGTCGTCTACTTCGAGAAGGGCACGCCGGTGTTCGCCCTCTCCAACCTGCTCGCGGACCGCTTCGGTCAATTCCTCGTTCGCGTGGGGAAGATCAAGCCGGAGCAGCTCCAGGACGCGTCGGCGGTGGCCGCGCAGTCCAACCGCCGCACCGGTGACGTGCTGGTGGAGCGCGGGCTGCTCAAGGACACCGAGCGCCTCTACTACGTGGGCCAGCAGGTGAAGGCCGTCATCTACTCGCTCTTCGCGTGGGATGAAGGCACGTACGTGCTGAGCTTCCGGGAGAAGGCGAGCGCGGAGTCCATCAAGCTGGACGTGCACCCGGCCAACCTCATCGTCCGGGGCATCAAGAAGCTCTACAAGCCGGAGCGCCTGCGGCGCCTGCTCCAGCCGGAGGACCGCCTCATCCCCGCCGTGGCCCCGGCCTACCAGCTCAACGAAGTGGAGCTGGAGCGGTGGGAGGCGGAGCTGCTGCCGAAAATCGACGGCAATCGCACCGTGGCGGAGCTGCTGGCCTTCGCCAACCGCCCCGAGCACGTCGTCTACGGCTTCCTGGTGGCGATGATGTCGCTGGGCATCCTGGACAAGCGCGGGTAGCCGCCGCGCCGTCCGTCCCCGCCGTCATGGGCGGGGACACCACGCCGGGGCTCAGCCGCCGACCAGCCGCGAGCCAATCCAGAACAGCCCCAGCGCGCCGGAGCCCACGGCCACCACGCGCTGCACCCAGCGGGTGATTTGCGCGTTCAGCCGGGCGATGCCCTCCGCGAAAATCAACCCCACCACGCCCATGCCGATGAGGATGCCCAGCGCGAAGCCGGGCAGGTACATCCATGCGGCCGCGCTCATGCTGCCACCCACCAGCAGCGGAGGCAGTGCCAGTAGCAGCGAGCGCACGCCGCTGACGGCCATCAGCGCGCCAGCGGTGGTGCTCACCGTGTGCACGTGCTGGTGCGGCTCCTGGGTGTGGCCGGGCAGGTGCGGGTGTCCGTGGTCCAGGCTGCTGGGGAACAGCAGGGCGGCCACCGCGAGGGCCACCAGCACGGCGCCGCCGAAAATCTCGGCCCAGCGCTCGAAGGTTTCTGAAAGGCCCACGCCCGCCAGGATGCAGAGCGCGGCGATGCCGCCCAGCATGACGGCGTGTCCCAGCGCGAACCGTACGGCGGTGGCGATGGCGGCGCGGCGCCGGCCTCCCCCCAGGGTTCCGAGGGTGGCCATGGCGGCGCAGTGGTCCGGGCCCACGGCGTGGAGCATGCCTTGGGACAGGCCAAGCAGGAAGGCGAGGAGAATGGGCTGCACGACGCGGCACCCTAGCCGTGCTTCAATCGGGAGGCCAGCAGGAGAGGAGAACCGACCCTTCATGAGGATGATCACCCGACGGCTGTCCGCCGTCATGCCGCTCGCGCTCTGTCTGCTTCTGTCGCCTGGCTGCGACAAGGGCCCCGACCAGCTCCGGGACGCAGAGAAGTCCTACCGCGACCTGATTGACCGCCGCGTGTCCCCCCTGGACCCGGCATGGGACCCCGTCATCAACGCCTTCGAGGCGATTCCCAAGGACTCCAAGGTTCGCCCGGAAGCGGAGCAGCGGATCGCCGCCATCCGTCGCCTGCGGGGAAAGCTGCCGCCGCGCCCCCTGGCCACGCCGGGCGCCACGGGCCCCGGGACGTCGGAGGTGGACACCAAGCGCGCCGCGTGTGAGGCCCTGGCGATCCGGCTGGGCCAGACGCCGGAGGGCGCGGACCGGGAGCCGTTGCATCAGGCCCTGACGGACTGCCAGAAGGAGCTGGTCCGGTTGGAGGCCCACAGCCATCCGCCCGGGGAGCATGGTCATGACCATGGCGGTGAGCCGGGGCACCCCGCGCACTAGCGGGACGCTGTCGCTGGGCGTTGAGTGGCGCGGGCTTTGTGGTTAATGAGCCCGCATGCCCATGCCCCAAGCTGGTGACCAGGCCCCCGCCTTCCAACTCGCCGACCAGGATGGAAACGCGGTATCGCTCGCGCAGTTCGCGGGCCGGAGTGTCGTCCTCTACTTCTACCCGAAGGACGACACCCCCGGATGCACCGTGGAGGCGTGTGGCTTCCGTGACGAGCACTCGGCGCTGGAGGCCGCGGGCGCGGTGGTGCTGGGCGTGTCCGCGGACAGCACCGCGAGCCACCGGAAGTTCGCGACCAAGTTCAACCTGCCCTTCCCGCTGCTGGCCGACGTGGACCACACGTTGTCCGAGGCCTACGGCGTCTGGGGGGAGAAGTCGCTCTATGGCCGCAAGTTCCTGGGCATCACCCGGGCCACGTTCCTCATCGGCCCGGATGGCGTGCTGAAGCAGGTGTGGCCCAAGGTGAAGGTGAACGGCCACGTCGCCGAGGTGCTGGCCGTGCTGAAGGGTGAAGCTCCGGCGGCGGGCGGTGCTGTGAAGAAGTCCGCCGCGAAGAAGGCGCCCGCGGGGAAGAAGGTGGCCGCCGCGAAGAAGGCGCCGGCGGGCAAGACTGTCTCGGGGAAGTCCGCCGCGACCAGGAAGGCGACGGCGAAGAAGGCGGCTCCGGCCGCCAAGGCACCCCGTGCGGCGAAGAAGGCCGCGACCGCGAAGAAAGCCCCTGTGGCGAAGAAGCCCGCGGCTGCGAAGAAGGCCTCGGCCGGGAAGAAGCCCGCGGCTGCGAAGAAGGCCTCGGCCGGGAAGAAGCCGGCGCCCGCGAAGAAGTCCGCGGTGGCGAAGAAGTCCGCGGCGGCGAAGAAGGCCTCCAGGAAGTAGCGCGCTGGGAGGACGTCGGCCCAGGCGTCTTCCAGCAAGCAATCCGCCATGGGGACCGGCGGCTCCGGGTGGGGAAGCAGCCCGCGACCTCGAAGTGGGCTTCCTCGACGAAGAAGAAGCCCTCAGTGGAGCGGGCGCCGGGAGCGCCGAAGATGGCTGCTCCCGGTCGCCGCTGGGGCTATATGTGGGGTTCGGGCGGTCCGGCGTCATGCGGACATGGAGTCACCCCGTGGTCTCCATGCCCGGCGTGCCTCATCTTCGGGAAGTACGAGCAACAGATTGAAGGGACTCGGAGGAGTCGACATGCGCGAGCGGAATATTCGGCGGTGGGGTTCGGCGGCGGCATTGGTGGCGGGTGCGGTTCTGGCCGTAGGCTGCCGGGGGCTTCCGGAGACCGGTGGCAGTCAGCCTGATGAGCCACGGGGCAGCCTCGTCGCCCAGCGCGGTGACCAGCCCGATTCGATGAAGAACATCGAGGGCGGCAACACCAACAAGCCGCTGCCGCCTTGGACGCTGCCGGCGAACCGGGGCTACAACGGCACTATCGACCAGATTGGCTCCAGCATCGACCCGCGCACGCCGAAGAACGACGGCACCCAGGGTCGCTCCATCGTGGACGACGCCGGGAAGATGATGAACGACCGGTACCACGTGGAGGGCGGCGCCGCGTACTCGCCCGCGGCCCATGGCTTGGGTGGTGAGGACGGCGCCACGCTGGGCGGCAAGCGCGGCGGCCACCACAGCGGCTACAGCCCGCTGGGCTGGCAGGACCGCAGTGGCCCCTACCGCCGCTGAAGTCACACCGGGGCGGGCTTCTCGTGCCGCCCCTTCCAGCCGCTCCCGGTGCAGGGCGCCGGGAGCGTGCGTGGCACCCCGGCCCCCGCGCCTTCAGCGGGAGGCCAGCATCACCTCGGTCGGGTCGCGGCCGGTGAAGGTGCTGACGAGCCCCTCGGCCAGCGCGTGATGCTCTGGGCTCCCCAGCAGGGCGAGCCGGTCCTCCGCCGGGTGCGCGAAGCGGGCACTGAGCGCGTCCAGCCGCCGGTGCGCCTGCGCGATTCGCTCCCGTGACACGCGACCGGACTCCACCGCCTTCACCAGGGCTTCGATGGCGCGGCGTTGCACGTCCGCGTTGTGGCACACCAGGAACAGGTCCACGCCCGCTAGCGTGCCCTGCACCGTGGCCTCCTCCACGGAGTAGTGGCCGGCAATGGCCTTCATCTCCAGGTCGTCGCTGACGAGCACCCCGTCAAAGCCCAACTCCTCGCGCAGCACACCCTGGAGCACGCGCTGACTCATGGTGGCGGGCACCCCCGGGTCCAGCGCGTCGAAGAGGACGTGCGCCGTCATCAGGGATGCCAGCCCCGCCTGGGCGAAGGCGCGGAAAGGCACCAACTCCACGCTGCGCAGCCGCTCCAAGTCGTGCGGCAGCCGCGGCAACGTCAGGTGGCTGTCGGTGGTGGTGTCGCCGTGGCCGGGGAAGTGCTTGCCACACGAAGCCACGCCGCCCGCCTCCAGTCCCCGCGCGAGCGCTACGCCCAGCCGCGCCACTTCCTCCGCCTCGCGGCTGAAGCTGCGGTCGCCAATGACGGGGTTGGCCGGGTTGGTGTCCACGTCCAGCACCGGCGCGAAGTCCCAGTCGAAGCCCAGCGCGCGCAGCTCATACGCCAGCAGCCGGCCCACGCGCTCCACCTGGGCCGCGTCGCCGCGCTGCCCCAGCTCCCGCATGGGCGGCAGCGCGGTGAAGGGCGCGCCGCGAAGGCGGGCCACGCGGCCGCCCTCCTGGTCCACCGACAGGATGAAGGGCCGGCCTGCGCGTGTTTTCAACGCGTGGCACAACGCGGCCGTGTCCGCGGCGCTGCCCACGTTGCGCTTGAAGAGGATGGCGCCGTAGATGCCGTCATCCATCAGCGCGGCCAGCTCGCTGTCGATGTGAGTGCCGGGAAAGCCCACCATGAAGAGGCGGGCACAGTCGCGGTAGAGGCTGGAGGAGGTCGTCACGGCGCGCAGTCTGGCAGAAGCCAGGGGCTGGGCGCTCGGGAGGAACGCGGTTCTCCTGGAAGCGTCGGCTGCCTGTCAGGCCGCAGGGCGATGAGGCGCGCTACTGGAGGATGGCGCCCTGGGCGAAGCGCTTCACCATCACCAGCAGCTCGTCCAGGGAAAAGGGCTTGGGCAGGAAGGCCGCGCAACGCAGGTGCTTCCAGTAGTCCGGCGGGCTGGCGCTCATCATGACGACGGGGATGTCACGCAGCAGGGGATTGCGCTCCATGGCCTCCAGCAGGGCCGGGCCGTTCATCACCGGCATCATGTAATCGAGCAGCACCAGGCAGGGGTGCTCCTCGGCCATCCGCTCCAAGGCCTCCTTCCCGTTGAGCGCGATGGCGGTCCGGTAGCCTTCGTCGCTCAGGAGGTCGCGCATGGCCTCGACGATGCCGAACTCGTCATCGACGATGAGGATGGGGCCCATGCCTAAGGCTCCTGGCGCCCGCCGCCGGGAGGATGCCGGGGCTCGGACCACGTGGTCGACCGTGGCACGCCGGTCATCATCGCCTCGACATCCGTGAAGGCACCCTTCACCTCCATCCCCTTCGTGCTGATGCACAGCTCGCGCAGGGAGGTGTCATGCGGGCTGTTGCGCAGCTTCAGCACCGTGATGAAGCGGCGCAGCCGGGAGTCCAGCTCGGCCTGGCGAAGGAAGAGGATGTTCTCCGCCACCATGGAGATGCCCCTCATCGGGAAGGTCACCTCCGGGCCAAACGCGGAGACCGATTCGACGGAGTAGAGCAGCGTCACGCCGCGCATGCGGCACTCATTGACCAGCGCGGCCAGGAAGCGCGACACGCGGGACTGCCGGACGGCCGCCCTGCGGAGCGCGTCGTAGCCGTCCAGGAAGAGCCGACGCGCGCCGCGGGTCCGGATGATGTCCAGCAACTGCACGCCCAGCTTGTCCAGCAGGTTCTCCGTGGGCGGCCGGAAGCTGACCTCGAAGTCGCCCCGGTCGATGAGCGGCTTGAGGTCGAGCCCGATGCCCGCCGCCTGCGCCACCATGCGCTCCGGGGAGTCGTAGAAGGCGAAGAAGTGGACGCGCTCGCCTCGCCGGGCGCCCTCCGCGAGGAAGTTCAGTCCCAGCAGCGTCTTGCCGCTGCCCGACGGCCCCAGGAGGATGGTCGTCGAGCCCTGGGCCATGCCCCCGGTCAGCATCGCGTCCATCCCGGGGATGCCAAACGCGCACTTCGCATCCTGCGGCGGCCCCGGCGGAGGCCCGGACTCCGCGAGCGTCTCCAGGCGGGGATAGATGATGATGCCGTCCTGGGTGATGTCGAAGCTGTGCTTGCCCAGCAGATAGGGGCTGCCCCGGAATTTGCGCACGAACAGCTCGCGCACGGCACGCGCGCCGAACATGCGCTGCCGGAGCAGTATCAACCCATCCACCATGGTGTGCTCGGCGCGCAGGCCTTGTCCGCGGCCGGTGGTGAGAATCAACGTCGTGCAGCCCATGAGGCCCGTCACCACCTGGAGGCCGTGGATGAACTTCTTGATGGCCTGCTGCGACGGCGCCACCTCCTCCGCGGCCACCAGTCCGTCCAGCACGAGCAACGTGGCCTGGTGATTCTTCGTCTCCTTGCGGATGAGCTCCGCCAGCGCATCCAGCCCACCCTGCTCCAGCACCGTGAAGGCGCTCAGATAGGTGATGGCGTTGGGCAGCAGCGTGGGGTCGAAGTAGGACAGCGAGGAGAGGTTGCCGACCAGCTCCGTGTGCGACTCCGCCAGCAGCGTCAGGTAGAGCACGCGCCCGCCGTGGCGCTTCGCGTGGTGGAAGCACACCTGGTTGGCGAAGATGGTCTTCCCCGAGCCCGGAAGGCCCATCAGCATGTAGGTGCGGGCCTTGCGGAAGCCTCCGTGCAGCACGGTGTCGAGGCCTGGAATGCCCGTGGAAATCCGCTCCGCCACGCGTGGAGTGCCTTCGGTCATTTCGCGTTCCCTTTCCTGGGCCTGGCCCGGGTGTGGCCCCGCTGGAATGATGGGAGCAGTGCGCTCGCCTTCTCAGGGGAACACTTCTTGCCACAGCGCCTCTTCCGAGATGCCGCTGAATCGCGCGGGCCCCAGCGGCATTCAACAGAGGTGGACCGTCTCAGAAGTGACGCTGCACGGTCCGCGCGGTGCCGCCCGTGGGGCCCGCGCCGCTCGCGATGCGATACCAGCTCACGCCATCCGTTGAATATCGGAACCCGAATGCATAGGCGTTCCACGGCGTATACGCGAGCGGTTCCGCGGCGAGGTTCCAGCGGTACCGGTAGTTGTTGCCCACCCGGCCCTGATAGGCCAGCCACCGGTGCTGCGTGGCCGCGCCATCCACGCTGAACTCCACCTGCGCCTGGATGAGCTCCGGACGCGCGGTGGCGGCATCCGTCACGCCGGGCACGTACACGTCCGCGTCCACGAACTTGCAGGCGCGCTCCATGACGTAGCTGTCGATGACGATGGGGTCCGCCAGCCCGTCGCGGTGCTCGCAGTCGCGAGCGAAGCTGCCGCCCCAGTCACCGGCCCACACCACGGCGGAGGGCGACTGCGCCTCCACGGGGAAGACGTAGTTCTGGCCGTAGTTGCTGTCGTACTTCGGCGCGCAGGTGCGGCCGGAGGTGAAGAACCATGTCTCCACGCTCGTGGCGTCCGAAGGCACAGTCACCTCGAAGGGCTTGTTCACGAACGAGGTGCTGCCCGTGGCCTGCTTCACGCTGCCGCTGAAGAGCTGGCCGCTGGGGAGGAAGCGGACATAGGCCAGCGTGTCCCACGCCTGCTGGCCGGCGTAGGTGCTGTGGTGACAGTCCGTCATCCGGTACAGGTCGTAGTCGACGACGAGCGTGCCGCCGCGGACGATGGCGCCGTGCTGCGAGTGCGTCCAGCCGTTGAGGAAGCGCACCGTGGCGGTGGGCGCGGTGAGCGGCGCCTGCTGTAACTCCATGGCGTTGGCAGATGTCTCCTCCTGCTGCTGAGGCGCTCCGCCACAGGCCGCCATCAGCGGCAACGCGAGGGTCAGGGACTTCCAGACAGGCGTCTCCATATGGGCTCTCCAGAAGATTTGGATAGACCACTTAACAGGACTTCCTTGCGCATGCGCTGCCGGCCGCTCGCCCTGTCAGGGAGCGTGCGGTTTCACGGCGGACGGCTCTTCATGCCGCCACCGGCGGTGGCGAGCACAAGGGTGGACCGCATGGCCAGTCCGATGCGGAGGGAGGACATGGAGGCTCCAGGCGGGGTGTGATTTCAGGTAAAGCTTGATTTTTCACGGAGGGTGCGCCGGGCAATCCGGTGCGAGCTGTCGGGCGAGGTCGGCGGCTTCACTTGTCCTGCCTTCGCTGGGTGTGACATGGGGCCTGCAGAACCCGAGGCTCCTTCCGTGCCTCCGCTCATCGAGGCCCCGAATGGACTTTTCCGCGCTTGCGCTATCTCCCCCCCTGCTCCAGGTCCTGGAGGAGCTGGACTTCAAGACGGCCACGCCCATCCAGGCGCAGAGCATCCCGGTGCTGCTCCAGGGCAGGGACCTGGTCGGCCAGGCGCAGACGGGCAGCGGCAAGACGGCGGCCTTCGCGCTGCCGCTGCTCCAGAAGGTCCAGTTGCAGCACCGCAAGGTGCAGGCGCTGGTGCTGTGTCCGACGCGAGAGCTGTGCGCGCAGGTGGCGGGCGAGATTCGCAGGTTGGGGCGGCGGCTGCCCGGGCTCCAGGTGCTGGTGCTCGCGGGAGGCCAGCCCATCCGCCCGCAACTGGAAGCACTGGAGAAGGGCGCGCACCTGGCGGTGGGAACGCCGGGCCGGGTGATGGATGTGCTGGACCGCGAGGCGCTGGAGACGCGGCAGTTATCCACGGTGGTGCTGGACGAGGCGGACCGGATGCTGGACATGGGCTTCCGCGAGGACATGGAGCGCATCCTCGGAGCCATGCCGCCGCGGCGGCAGACGGTGCTCTTCTCCGCCACCTTCCCGCCGGACATCGAGGCGTTGAGCCGCGATTTCCAGCGTCAGCCCGTCCGCGTCACGGTGGAGGCCGCCACCGCGGGGCCCGACATCCAGCAGGTGCGCTACGACTGCGAGCCGGGAGACAAGCAGGCCCTGCTGCTGCGCATCCTCCGGCACTACCAGCCGGCGTCCGCCATCGTCTTCTGCAACCTCAAGGCAACCGTGGTGGAGTTGAAGAAGTCGCTCTCCGCGTCGGGCGTCAGCGTGGACGGGCTCCAGGGGGATTTGGAGCAGTTCGAGCGCGACCGGGTGATGGCGAAGTTCCGCAACCAGAGCACGCGGGTGCTCATCGCCACGGACGTGGCGGGGCGCGGCATCGACGTGGAGGCGCTGGATGCCGTCATCAACTTCGACCTGCCCATGCAGGCCGAGCCCTACGTGCACCGCATCGGCCGCACGGGCCGGGCGGGGCGCGCGGGCCTGGCCGTCTCCATCGTCACGCCTCGGGATGGCCGCAAGGTGGACGACATCCAACTGGCCACCGGCGTGAAGCTGGAGCGTGGGGACGTGGAGTCACTGCCCTCGGCGGATCCTCGCAACGCGGTGTCCCTGGAGTCCACGTGGGACACGCTCTACATCTCCGCCGGACGCAAGGACAAGATGCGGCCCGGGGACATCCTGGGCGCGCTCACGGGCGAGGCGGGCGGGCTCGAAGCGACCGACGTGGGCAAGATTGAAATCCAGGACCACGTGGCCTACGTCGCCGTCGCCCGGCGCGTGTCGCGGGTGGCCTTCCAGCGGCTGAGTGAAGGCCGCATCAAGGGCCGCCGGTACAAAATCGAGCGCGTGAAGTAGCCCGGGCGTCTACGCGGCGCCGCGCAGGGACATCTCCTCGCGGAAGGCCTGGATGACCTCCTCCTCCGTGGGCAACTCGCCACAGCGCTTCTCCATCAACTTGGAGAGGACGGCGACGTAGGCCTCGCCGAACAGCGTGGTGAGCGCGGTGGCGGTGGTGGCGGAGATGAGCGCGCCAATCACCGTGCCCGGGCCGGGGACGAGCTTCAGCAGGCCGGATACGATGGACTGGCCGGTGAAGGTGGCGCCCAGGCCGGTGATGCCCGCGCCCACCAGCGTGGAGAGGAAGGCCTCCGTCAGCGGGAGGCCGAAGACGCTACTCACCCCCGCCAGCATTCCGACCTGCGTGGGGACGAGCAGGGCGGCGTCGGCGAAAGGGATGGGGACGGCTCCAATGAGGCCGGCGGCGGCCGCGGCGCTGGCGACGATGCCGTGCGCGCGCTTGCGCTTCTGGCTGATGCTCACGCGCTGGGCGGCGGCGAAGGCGTTGCGCTGGGCTTCCGGGACGAGCTCCATGGTGAGCTCGACGAGCTCCACCAGGCCCTTGGGCTGGAGCGTATGGCCCTCGTCGTCCGTCTCCTGGAGCGCGCGCACGCGCATGACGTTACGGGCCATGGGCAGCAGCTTCTGCACTTCCGCGCGGAAGCCCTGGTCGCTGCGCGCCTTGGTGACGACGACCACCACCGGCATGTGCCGCGCGAGCATCTCCACCGCCTTCACGTCACCGTCCTCCACGCGGCGTGAGTCCTCGCTGATGCACAACCAGGCGCAGTGCAGGTGGCGCGTGGCGTCCGCGTCCTTCGCGCGCGCGGCCACCAACTCCTCCAGCAGCTTCAGCGTCTCTTGAAAGGCGCCCAGCTCCAGGCCGCGGGTGTCGAGGATGCTGACGGGGATGTCGTCCTTCGTGTACTCGCGCGTCTCCTTCGTGACGGGGCGGCCCTGGCCGGTGTCCGCGATGCGGCCGTGGAACACCGCGTTGACCAGCGTGCTCTTGCCCACGCCGCTGCGGCCCGCGATGACGATGTTGACCCGGCCGCGCTTGCGGAAGGCCTCTTCGACCTGCTTGCGGATCTCCTCCGCCAGATGGATGTCCATGGGCTGCCGCTGCCTCCGCTGGAGAGTCCTCCCACCGAATCAGGGGAGGGTACACCAGCGTAGCGGAAAGCCTCCGCGAGCCGGCGGTGGACCCGCGCGGCGCGGAAGGCTCCTGGACCCAGGACGGACGGACATCCAGGCCCTGCCCGTGGCGACGTGTGCCTGCCTGAGGGCAGGAGAGCGAGAGAGCCCTCGTGGCCCGCTCACCGTGACGCGAAGGCCGCAGCCTTGGGGGGCGCCAGGGCGGCGGCGACGTCGCAGCGCTTCATGCGCCGTCGGTGGGGGGCACCGACGCCACCTGCACCGCTACCGGCTCCAAGGACGGCGTGGCGGTGGGCACGGGCGGGGTCCGCATGTGCCGCACCCAGGCGCGGAGGCCCTCGAAGCGGAAGAGCTCGTCGAACGGACGGAGCAGCAGGATGAGCGCGCCGCACATGACGAGCACGAAGCTGATGAGCCCATGGAACACGGCGATGCCCAGGTGGAAGCTGATGCCCAGGGGCAGCAGCACGCGGCGCAGGGACGGGTTCAGCAGCGGGCCCAGCGCGAGCCCCAGCTCCAGCAGCAGCACGGACCAGGTGAGCAGCGCCACCACGGGGCTGCTCAGGACGGGGAGCATCACGCCGGCCAGCCAGTCCGGTGCACCGACGCTGGGGTCCAGCAGCCAGTAATACAGGGCCGTGCCGTCCACCCACTCCGTCACCTTGAACTTGCCGACGGAGGCGTGGAAGTAGATGCCCGCCACCTGGAGGCGGAGCATCACCCAGGCCGACCGGGCGATGAGCCGCTTCGCCTCGTCGTTCCCCGTGGATTCGCGGGGCGTGTCCCAGTGCCAGCGCCGGTCATCCGTGAGCGCCAGGGGCAGCATCAGCAGCGCCAGGATGGCGGCAATCTGGTCACCGCCGTCCGTCAGCGACGCGGACCACGGCATGCTGACGGCCACCCACCAGTGCACCAGTCCCGTGACGCGCGGGCGCCAGCCGGAGGCGACGACGAGCAGCAGTAGCACCGCCGCCCACCGCGCTACCTCCAGCCAGCCGGAGGGGAGCACGCAGAAGAAGGACGCCGCGCGGATGCCCTCGCAGACGGGGGCCTCGGGGATGCCCGCGACGGGCCGGAACAGCGTCGTGGTGTCGCTGAAGGCCAGCGTGCCACCCGTCCCCAGCGCGACCAGCGTGCGCGCCAGGCCGTAGACGTTGCTCCAGGGGGAGGGGCCCGCCACCCAGGCGCGGGCACGGTTTCCAAGCGCTGTCAGCATTCGACGTCCAACCTCAGGACCTTCGAGGGCATGGTGATGGGCTTCCCCTGGTTGGTGCGGCTCCAGGCCCAGGGAACGGCCCGCTGGAAGACGATGCCCAGCTGGCCGCAGTACGTGGGCCGCGGGCTGGTGTTGCGGAGCGTCTTGGCCACGGGGGCGCGCTCCAGGCAGACGGAGGGGGCTTCCTTGCAGTCCTCCCGGGGAAGGGTCGCTGTGTCGTGGAGGAGCAACCCCAGCTCCACGCCCTGTGCCCGCGCGGCCCGGTTGATGCCGAAGGCGTTCTTCAACTGGAAGTTGGGCGTGTCGCTTCCCCAGGTCCACTGGCCGTCCGGGGTGCGGAGGTAGGGCAGCATCCGGTCATCACGCGGGTCGCGGGTGAAGAAGGCCCACCCCTCTGGCAGCAGCAGCTTGATGTTGAAGTGCTTCTCGAAGGGCAGCTCGATGGGGTTGTAGGGCAGCGCCGCGTGCAGGGCGTAGACCGTGAGCGTGGTCCAGCCCAGGATGAGTCCCAGGGCCAGCAGGCCCAGGCGGCGCGTTGGGGAGGTCTGGGGAGAGGGAGGAGTGGACTCGGTCACGGCCGTGCTCGGGGAAGAGGAAGAAGGGGAGTGCCCACCGGTGAGGGCGATGGACACTCCCCGGAGTGCTCCGACTACTCAGCGGCGGCGAACCGCTTCGCCAGCATGTCCACCCACACGTCACGCTGGAGCTGGCTGGACTGCGGGCCTTCCATGACCGGGGTCATGTCGATCTGGGTCAGGATGAGGATCAGCACGATGGCGACGGCCACGGCCGTCTCCACGTACAGGTACAGGCCCGCCTCGACCTGCTGCAGGGCGGCGGCGTTGATTTCACCCGCCTGGCCCGCGTCCTTGCGCAGCGCGTTCGCCGCTGCAACCGTCAGCTCCCGCGTGTCCGTCAGCAGCTGGTCGATGACCAGGTGGTTGCCGCTGCGCAGGTCGTTGCCGAAGCGCTCGAAGAACGCCGGGTCCAGCGCGCTCATCTTCGCGATGACGGCCTCGGCGGCCTCTTCGCGCTTGGCCAGCGTCTCGTCGCCCAGCTTCGCCTTGATCTCCGGACGCTGCCAGAGGTCGTCGAAGTAGTGCGCCGCGGGGCCCAGGCCGAAGGCCATGCCCTTGAACAGGTTCTGCCCGGACAGGGCCTGGTTCTGGGTGATGCCGGCCGACGGGCCGCTGCTGCCATCCGCGGGACCGCAGCCGATGCCGAAGGTGGAGAAGGTCATGAAGGCCGTCACGGCCGAGGTCAGCTTCAAGGTGGAACGCTTCAAGGTGTGCTCCAGGGCAACGGGGTGATTGCCCGCGAGGCACGCCGGCCGGCCGGGTGCGTCACAGGCAAGTCACGATTTTTAGGTAAGTTGGATTTGTGCACAATCCATAGAATTACTTAAATTTATACGCACGCGTATCAGTTACACGGATATCGACTATTTCAATTTGAGTGCGTTGAGCGGACTTGGCGGGTCTGGTTTCAGGCTTGGTTCCGGGCATTCCCCCGTCAGAGCGGCCAGCCAGGACAGGGGGCACACACACGAGCGCCACTCCCGCCTTGCCGCATCGGTGCGTGGTCCTCGCTCCTTTGCCCACAAAGGAGCAGAACTGGCATGCGCGCACGCAGCGAGTTCGCCGGCGTCGTGGAGGAGGTGGGCCCGGGGCGTGATCCACCTCAAGCCGGGCGACCGGGTGGTGGTGCCCTTCAACGTCTCCTGCGGCGGGTCGTGCTGTGAGAACTCCAACCCGTCCAGCGACGTCGCGGGCGGCGTCGTGATTCGCCGGCTCCGGGCCTGGTGACGGCTACTTGCGCAGCAGCGTGCCTTCGAAGAAGAACGCCAGGCACGCGGCCAGGATGAGCCAGGTCCACAGCGGCACCGTCGGCTTGTCCGCGTCACCCGTGGAGGCCTTCACCGTCTCTTCTCCGAAGTAGGCGGTGAGGGTGTCCGTCGGCACACGTCCCAGGTCGCTCTCGGAAGGATCGAGCACGGCGGCGAAGGACAGGTCCGGCTGCACCTTCCCGTCCGCGCCCAGCACCGAATACACGCCCGGCTCCGTCACCGGCCCGGCGACCAGCGCGCCTTCCGGCTGCTCCTTCACGGTGACCTCGGTGCCGTCCGGCGCGCGCACCGAGGACACCTTCTGGGCCCCCTCCGGGCGCAGCGTGGCGCTTTCGCCCACGCGCACGCGCACCTCCTCGCGCTCGTCCAGGGAGCCGGTGAGGTACGCGGCGAAGCGCTGCATCAGCGGCAGGAAGGAGGTGCGGATGGAGAAGTCGCTCCAGTCGCGGTCCACCGTGCTGGTAAGCAGCGCCACGCGCCCCTTGCCCTTGCGCGCCACGGCCACCGCCGGCGCGCCGTCCTCATACGTGGCCAGCACCTGACTGGCGCCGCCAGCGCCCGGGGAGTCCGCCTCCAGCAGCATGTACTTGTAGAAGCGCGCCCCCACGAGCCCTTCCTCCGCCTGCCCCGTGAAGGGCGAGAAGAGGACGTGCTCCACGGAGACCTGCGCCAGCCGCGCGCTCTTGGTGTCCGCGTCCGGATCGTCGCGCTCGGCGCTGGTGCGCACCAGGCGCAGCGGACGCGGCAATACCGGGCCCAGCCGCTGGTTGTACGCCTCCGGGTTCACCCGGTCGCCCATGCTGATGAAGAGGCCGCCGCCGTTCTCCACGAAGGCCGCCAGCTTCTGCGCCTCGTCGGCGCTCGGCGCGGGTACGTTGAGCAGCAGCACCAAATCGTAGGCGGAGAAGTCCTCGCGCAGGCCCACCTCCGCGTCGCGCGTGGCCACCTCCACCGGCGAGCCCGGCGCTGTGAGAGCCGCGTCCACGAAGAAGGCTTCATCCCGGTAGCGCGTCGCGTGCGGCGAGCCATTCACCACCAGCGCCTTCAGCGCGCGGGGCACCGGCAGCACGAACGAACGCCGGTCATCCTCCACCAGCGCGTCCGGCGCCAGCGTCACCTGCCCCAGCACCGTGCCGCCCAGCGGGAAGCGCACGGTGAGCGTCTTCTGCGTCGTGCCGCCCGGGGGGATGTCCACGAAGCCCTTGGCCAGCGTGGACTCGCCCACGCGCACCGCGGCCTCCAGGTCCTTCACGGCTTCCGTGCCGAAGTTGCGCACCGTGAAGGTGAACTGGAACGTGCGCGGACCGGCCTGCAGAGCGGGCTCCACCTTGAGGTCGACGATGGCGCGGTTGTTCAGCACCTCGTGGCCCTCGGCCGCGTCGCGCAGGACGACTTCCGGCTTCACGGGCGCGCCCGTGGGGCCCTTCACCGTGGGCGGCGGCGCCTCCAGGCGGAAGGCCGCGGCTGTCATGTCGGAGACCAGCACCAGCCGCTTGGCTGGCATGGGGTTCTCCTCCAGCGCGCGGGCCGCCATGTCCAGGCAGCGCGACAGGTCCGCGGTGCCGTGGGTGGCCTTCGCTTCATCCACCAGCGAGCGCAGACGGCCGCGGTCGAAGCCCGGCGGCGGCGGCGCGGCGGGGGACTGTGTGCACACCAGCACGGTGGCGGGCTCTTCGGGCAGCAGGTCCTTCAGCGCGTCGCGGGCCTCGTCGCGGGCGCGCTCGAAGAGCGGCGTGCCGTCCGACCAGCGCATGGACAGCGACGCGTCCAGGATGATGGCGGTGGCCGCGGGGCCCTTCACCACCTGCGCGGCGGCCGCGTCCCGCGTCAGCTCGGGGCGCGCCAGGGCAATGGGGATGGCCAGCAGGATGAGCGTGCGCAGCGCGTACAGCAGCAGGCGCTTGAGCTTGAGGCGGCTGGCGGTGCGCTTCTGGCTGCGCATCACGAAGGCCAGCGGCCCGAAGGGGTGCGGCCGGGGACGGCGCCGGTCGAACAGGTGCACCAGCAGGGGGATGAGGGCGCCCAGCGCGCCCAGCAGCATCCACGGATTGCCGAAGGTCACCGGCGCCTCCCGCGCCGCGACAGGTACCGCAGCAGCACGTCATCCAGCTTGTCGTCCGTGCGCACCAGGTCGTAGTCCACGTCCGCCTCGGCGCACGCGGCCTTCACGTTCGCCAGGAAGGCGTTGAACTCCTCCAGGTAGCTCTCCTTGATTTCGCGCGGGTTCACCTCGATGCGGCCCTGGCCCTCCATGTCGATGAAGAGCGTGGGGTCGTCGAAGGGGAACGTCAGCTCCGCCGGGTCCACCAGGTGGAACACGGACACGTCGTTCTTCCGCTGCCGCAGCGCGAGGATGCGGCGCAGGGCGTCCTGATTCTCATCCAGCAGGTCCGACAGGACGATGACGCTGGAGCGCCGAGGCAACACCTCCGCCAGGTGGTCCGCCGCGCTGCCCAGGTCCGTGGTGCCGGTGGGCTCGGTGTGCTCCAGCGTGTCCAGCAGCACGTTGAGGTGCCCGGCCGACGCGCGCGGCGGCACGTCCTTCCACTTGCCGCCCGCCATCAGCGCCAGGCCCGCCGCGTCCTGCTGGCGCACCAGCAGGTAGCACAGCGCGCCCGCCAGCGTGGTGGCCACGTCCAGCTTGCTCAGCGCGCCGCTGCGGTAGCCCATGGAGGCGGACGCATCCACCACCATGACGGCGCGCAGGTTCGTCTCGTGCTCGAAGCGCTTGACGTAGTACTTGTCGAACTTGCCGTAGGCCTTCCAGTCCAGGTGGCGGAGCTCGTCGCCGGGGGCGTACTCCTTGTGCTCCGCGAACTCCACGCTCTGCCCCTGATGCGGGCTTTTGTGGAGGCCGGACAACACGCCCTCCATCACCGCGCGGGCGCGCAGCTTCACTCCCTGGAGGCGGGCCAGCGTCTGTGCGTCGAGCAGCATGGCGCGGGCCTGGCTAGCCCTTCACCACCGTGAGGAGCTGATCGATGAGCTTCACGGAGGTGATGCCCTCGCTCTCCGCGGTGAAGTTGGGCAGCACGCGGTGGCGCAGCACGGGACGGGCCAGGGCGCGCACGTCCTCGACGGTGGCGACGAAGCGGCCGTGGAGGATGGCGCGCGCCTTGGCGGCCACCACCAGGTACTGGCTGGCGCGGGGGCCCGCGCCCCAGGACGTGTTCTTCGCGATGAAGTCCAGCGCGCCCGGCTCCTTGGGCCGCGTGTGGCGCACCAGCTCCACGGCGTAGCGCACCACGTGGTCCGGCACCGGCACGCGGCGCACCAGCTCTTGAAGCGCGAGGATGCGCTCGGGAGACAGAATCTTCTCCAGCTTCGGCTGCGGACCGCCGGTGGTGCTCTTGACGATTTGCACCTCTTCGTCGGCGGTGGGGTAGCCCACGTCCACCAGGAACATGAAGCGGTCGAGCTGGGCCTCGGGCAGCGGATAGGTGCCCTCCTGCTCGATGGGGTTCTGCGTGGCGAAGACGAGGAAGGGCAGCTCCAGCGGGTACGTGCGGCCACCGGCGGTGATGCGGTACTCCTGCATGGCTTGCAGCAGCGCGGCCTGCGTCTTCGGCGGGGTGCGGTTCACCTCGTCCGCCAGGATGATGTTCGCGAACAGCGGACCCTGGAGGAAGCGGAAGGTGCGCCGGCCGGTGGTGCGGTCCTCTTCCAGGATGTCCGTGCCGGTGATGTCCGACGGCATCAGGTCCGGCGTGAACTGGATGCGGTTGAAGGACAGGTTGAGGACGTCCGCCAGCGTGGAGATGAGCAGCGTCTTGGCGAGGCCCGGCACACCCACGAAGAGGCAGTGGCCGCGGCTGAAGAGGGAGATGAGGAGGTGCTCCACCACCTCGCGCTGACCGACGACGCGCTTTTCAATCTGGGCGACGATTTCGTTGCGGGCCTGGGCGAGCTCCTCGACGGCACGGAGGTCGTCGCCTGAGGCGTCGGGCACGGGCAGAGAGTCGGGGGCGGCGCTTTCCATGGAAGGGTTCTCTTAATTCGTGGGCGGCGCTGGGACCAAAGGATTCCGCCACCCCTGCGCCAAGGCGTGCGCTGCCAACCGTTCGGGGGGAGACCTATTCCGCTGCCGCACACCCCGGCACGCTGGGGCACATGGGCGCGCTAATCGCCTGCACGCCCCCCTGCCATGTGACAGTGCCCCTGGGCTGGGGGGGAATGCCGGGGGCTGGACACGCTGCTTAGGTTCCCAGGGCCTCGCTTCCGGTGGACGGGAGCAGGCTCCTTGGAGCGTGTCATGGGGTCATTTCGGCGTGGTGGGCGTGGCAACCTCTGGACAGGGCTTCTTCCAGTTGCCCTGCTGTGGGTGTCGGGCGGGTGCGGCGGTAGCAGCGGGGACGGGGGGACTCTGGCCGAAGCGCCGCGTGGCGGCGACGAAGCCACGCCGGGGGTGGTCGTGGCACCCACGGCGCCGCAGGACTCCAACGGCGGGCTCCCGCAGCGTCCGGTGCCGGCGGCGGCCTCGCCGTGGAACCAGGTGGTGGGGGGGCCCCAGGACGACGTCGGGACGGGCGTGGCCACGGCTCCCTCTGGGGATGTGGCGGTGGTGGTGTACAGCACGCCGCGCCAGGACGAAGAACGCGAGCCCGTGGAGGGCGAGAAGCTGGCGCTGACGCTGGCGCGCTACGCGGCGGATGGGGCGCCGCGCTGGTCGCGTGAGTGGGCGCGTAACCGCTTCTCCGACACGCGCGTGGCGGCGAGCGAGGCGGCGACGTTCCTGTCGGGCAATGCGTTCCTCTACTCGGCGGACTTCGGACTGGGTGAGGCGCAGGACGGCTTCCTGGTGAAGTTCGACACGGCGGGTTCCCCTGTCTGGCAGCACCGCGTGGGACAGAAGGTCTACGCCATCGCCGCGGACGCGCAGGGCGGCGTGCTGGCCGCGGGTGAGGAGTGGGAGGGGGAGTTCATCGAGGACCCCGTGCTCACGCGCTACGCCGCGGATGGCTCCGTGCTGTGGTCGCGGCGCTTCCACGGCGCCAACATGGACACCGCGCTGCACGCGGCGGCGCTGGCGCCTTCGGGACAGTCGATTCTGGCCGGACAGCTCGTGGACGCGCTGGAGGTGGACGGCCAGACGTTCGGCGCGCCCGGTGTGCGCGGCTTCGTGGTGCTGACGTTCGATGCGTCCGGGCGCTTGCTGTGGGGCAAGGAGCTGCCGGGCGTGAAGGGCCGCATCACCTCGGTGACGGTGGGCGCGGATGGCACGCTCGTGGCGGCGGGTGACTTCATCGGTCTGCTGGTGTGGGGGGATGCGTCGCTCGGTTCCTCCGGGGCCTTCGTGCTGACGGCGGGCGCGGATGGCAGCGTGGGTTGGGTGCGCCAGCCCCTGTGCGGGCCGGTGACGGAGCTGGGCGCGTCCGTCGCGGTGGAGGATGCGGGCGGCGTCGCGGTGACGTGTGGCAGCGTGCTGACGCGCTACGCGGCTTCGGGGGCGTGGCTGGGGGAGCAGACGCTGGAGGCGCAGCCCTGCGCCAGCGGGGTGTGCTCGCTGACCACCGCGGGTGTGGCCACGGTGCCGGGCCGCGGGCTCGCCGTCACCGGCTGGCAGCGCGACGGGGCGGGCGACACCTGGAATCAGGACGCCTTCCTCAGGCTCGTGGTGCCGTAGCGGCCGGGGCCGCTACAGTGCGCGGCCATGTCCGCTCCAGCCGCAGAGGTCCTTCTCGAGGTGGAGGGTGCCGTCGCCACGCTCACCCTCAACGATACCGCCCGACGCAACGTGATGACGCCCGAGCTGGGAGACGCGCTGTGCGCGCGCGTCGCCGAGCTGAAGGGGCGTGACGATGTCCGGGCGGTGGTGCTCACCGGGGCGGGAGGCGCGTTCTCCGCCGGTGGGGACCTGAAGATGCTGGAGCGGCTGCGCCAGGTGTCCTTCGAGGATGCGCGCGCGTTCATGCTCGGCTTCTACGCGCGTTACCTCAGCGTGCTGGACCTGCCGGTGCCCGTCATCGCGGCGGTGGATGGGCCCGCGATTGGCGCGGGGCTGTGCGTGGCGCTGGCGTGTGACGTGTGCCTCGTGGCCGAGGACTCGAAGCTGGCGCTCAACTTCGTGCAACTGGGCCTGCATCCGGGCATGGGCGCCACGTACCTGGCGCCACGCCGCGCGGGGGCGCAGGCCGCCGCGGAGCTGCTGCTCACCGGCCGCCGCTTCGATGGCAAGGAAGCGGTGAAGCTGGGACTGGCGTTGGAGGCGGCGCCGGCGGGACAGGTGCTCACTCGCGCCAGGGAACTCGCGGGACGGATTGCCGCGAACGCGCCGCTCGCCATGCGTGCGCTCAAGCAGCGGCTGGGGCTCGACAGGGCGGAGCTTCAGCGCGCGCTGGAGGAGGAGGCGCGCTTTCAGGCGGAGAGCTACGGCAGCCAGGACCTGGGCGAGGGACTGGCCGCGGCAGCCGCGCGGCGCGCCCCCGTGTTCCAGGGGCGCTGAGTTCATGCCTCAGTACACGTTGTACTTGCGGCGGAGCGCCTCGTGCTCCTCCGCGTTTCGCGACGGGCGGAGGATGCGCTGCGCGTCGTGCAGGTAGTACCAGTACTCGCTCGGCTTGGGTAACATCGCGGCCTGGAGCGAGGACACGGTGGGCGCGCCGATGGGGCCGGGAGGCAGGCCCTTCTTGTGCCGCGTGTTGTACGGGTCCTGCGGATCCCGCAGGCGCTTGAGGAAGGCGACGCGGTCATTCCACTGCGCCAGCTCGTAGCGCGACGTGGCGTCCACGCCGAGCGGGAATCCCTTGTCCACGCGCTTCCACAGGATGCCGGCGACCAGGGGGCGCTGGTCGGGCAGCGGCTCCTCGCGCTCCAGCATGGAGGCCATCACCACCACCTCGTGCAGCGTGCGACCGCTCTTCGTGATGGTATCGCGGTTGGGCGCGAAGAAGCGCTGCGCGAAGGCGTCCAGCTGACGCTGGATGAGCGCCTCGACATCGAACTTGCCCGGAATCACGCCGTAGGTCTCCGGGTAGAGGTAGCCCTCCAGCGTGCCCGTGGAGGGCAGGGGGAAGGGCGCGGTGAAGTTCTTGGGCTTGCTGGCCGCGGCGATGTACGCGCCCGGCTTGATGAAGCCCGCGGCCACGAGCGCCGCGTCCGTGTCGCGCAGGCGCCAGCCCTCGACGACGACGAACGGAACGTCCTCGGGAATGGGGTTGCCTTCCAGCTCCGTGGCCAGCTCGGCCAGCGTCATCGACGCGCTGACCTCATGGCGGCCCGCCTTGGGGGCGAAGCTGCCGCGCCGGTACAGGTGCCAGCGCCACACCCGCGCGTCGCGGATGAGGCCTTGCGATTCGAGCAGCGTGCCCAGGCCACGCCCGGATGTGCCCTTGGGCACGGTGAACTCCACCACGTCCGCGCCAGGAGGCGCCGCGGCCGTGCGTGCCTGCTGCTCAATCCAGAAGAAGGCGCCCGCGCCGGACGCCACCAGCAGCACGAAGGCTGCACCCAGGACCCAGAGAATCCGCTTCATTCGCGGCGCACGCTATCACCGGATTTGGGCCGTGCCTGGGTTCCGGCATGCAGATGTCACCTCCTGGGCGCCCGGCGGGCCGGCGGTCAGGCGACCGGCGACGTCCCGAGCTTCAAGTCCCGGTTCAGCCCGGTGTCCCGGCTCACGCGCCAGATTTTCTGATCCAGGTAGTAGTGATGGAGCGCGAAGCCCCAGATGAAACATTCCATCAGATTGCGCAGCGTCAGCCCCGCGCCCAGCGGAACCTTCAAGTCGAAGCCGCCGCAGCCCGGGTGCGCGCCGAAGCCGCAGCCCAGGCCCCGGTACAACAGTGTGAAGATGACGCCGCACACCGCGTAGATGACGAAGCGCTGGCTCACCTTCGGCGCCCAGCCGAACGGCGCCGGGTCTACGCCCGCCGCGTGGTATCGGTTGCGGTGATAGAACCAGACCACGCCGTGGTACTGCACGTTGTGGAACGCCGTCACCGCCACGGCGAACATGATGAAGTCCATGCGTGCCGCGAACGGAGGCCAGAACACCACGGCCGACAGTCCCATCGCCGCGCCCATCATCAGCAGCTTGGGACCATTCACCTTCAGCCCCGCCCGGTGTCGCTGCACCTGCCGGCCCGCGTAGAGCACCACCAGCGCCAGCACGGTCGCGAAGCAGGCTCCGGCCACCACCGGCTCCCATGTGGGCGGGCCTAGCAGTCCCAACTGCTTGCGTGCGCCCGGATGTGACACTGCGAACGCGACGAAGGGCGCCAGCAGCCCCGTGTACAGCGTCACGCTGTCGAACCGCCGGTCCAATGGCAGCGACTCGCCGCTCTTGCGCTGGTACAGCACCATGATGCCGTAGTGCTGCCGCACCACGTGCCAGTAGGCCCAGAGCGCCGCCGCCGTCATGAAGAGGGCGAAGGGCAGCTTCGTGCCCAGCAGCGCCGACAGCCCGAACGACGCCGGGCCCGCTGTGAACCACGCCAGGCTGCCCAGCAGCAAGCGCCGCCGTGTCTGCCATTCCCGCGCATCCAGATAGGTCCGCGATACCGTGGCGAACAGGTGCGGCCCATCCAGTGCCAGCACCCATGCCCACCACAACAGCAGGCTGCTGACGCCGCCCCAGACATGGAGTCCGACCAGCGCCAGGCTCACCCCGAGGCCGCCCCCCGTGGAAATCAGGTCGTGCCGCCGGTCGACGAGCCAGCCCGCGCGTGCGGGGCCTGGGACTGCGAGAGGGATGGCGCTCATGAGGGCTCCCGAGGGACGCCGCGGAGGATATAGGAAGGTGCAGGTAGGTGGTCTGCCCACCTGTCGACGCCATTCGTGGGGCAGGGGATCGAGGGGTCAAAACCTACTTGAGCGGCGGGGCGCGTACCGCGATTGTCCTCGCCATGGATCAAGGCAGGCGCACCACGGACAGGAAGGCAGTTGGCCTGCTGGTGAAGCTGAAGCATGAGAGCGTGGGGAGCTTCGCGGAGGAGTTCGCCACCAACCTGAGCCCGGGTGGGATGTTCATCCGCTCGCGCACCCCACAGGCGGTGGGGACCCCCGTCAAGTTCGAGGTGCAGATCGCGGGAGGCGTGCGGGTGCTGCGTGGCTCCGCGCTGGTCCGCTGGGTCCGCGAAGTCGGTGACCCCGCGGGGCCTCCGGGCATGGGGTTGCAGTTCGAGGAGCTGGACACGGCGAGCCGCGCGCTCGTCGAAATGATGTTGATGCGGAAGACCGTCGCGGATTCCAACGCGCCCGCCGTTCAGCCCCTGCCCGCCATCGCGCCATCCGTGGCGCCTGCGATTGCACCGTCCATCGCGCCGTCCGTGGCGCCCGCGATTGCGCCGTCCATCGCGCCCGCCGTCGCGCCCATGGCGCAGTCCCGTCCCGCGCCTCCGGTCCAGGCCCGTCCCGCGCCCCCTGTGCAAGCGCGCCCCGCCGCCGCGCCCGCGGATGTGGGTGGTATCGCGCTCGACTCCCTGTTCGATGACCTGGAGCCGGAGGGTGGTTCCTCCGCGCCGATTCCGGACGAGCCGCTCGACCTGGTTCCGTCGGTGGTGGAGGAGCCGAGGACACCGCCTCCGAGCCGCGTGCCCGTCTCCTATTCGCCGCCGCCTCCGGTGGCCGCGGATGACGTGGACATTCCGCTCGACGAGCTCATCGCGAGCACGCCGCCTCCGCCCGTGGCCGCGCTGGACATCGATGAGCCCCTGCCGGGCTTCGAGTTCGAAATCGAGAGCCCGTCGGGTGATGCGCCCGTGGCCATGGGCGCGCCGCTCGATGAGCCGCCCATCGAGGTCGGCATCTCCCTGGAGGTCGAGCCGTCGTCCGCGCCGGCGGGTGGCGGGGCCCTGGAGTTCGAGCTCGACCTGGGTGACTCCGTCGCTGAGCCGCCTCGTGCGCCCGCGGTTCCACCCGTGCGAGTGGTACCTCCGCCGGCGCCTGTCTCCAGTGACGGCGGCTTCGAGTTCGACCTGGACCTGAGCGATGCGGAGGCCGCACCTCCGCCGCGTGCCCCAGTGGCCCCCAAGGCACCGCCGGCTCCGGTCACGTCTCCCGCGGGGAGCGGTGGCATCGAGTTCGATTTCGACCTGGCCGAGGACGTGAGCCCGCCTCCGCCCGTGGCGCCTCCACCGCCGCGCGCACCGGCGGCGCCACCTCCCGCGCCTGTCTCAGCCGGGGGCGTCTTCGAGTTCGACTTCGCCCTGTCCGATGACGCGGGGACGGCGCCGCCTCCGCCGCCGCGCGCCCCCTCTCCGGCCAGCGCGGGGGGCGGCGGCATCGACTTCGACCTCGACCTGTCCGAGGACGTGGAGGAAGCACCTCCCGTCGTGCCTCCACCGCCGCCGCGCGCGGCGATGGTTCCTCCGCCCGCGCCGGTGCAGCCGCCCATGGCGGCCCGCCCGTTGCCTCCGCCGCCCCCGGCTCCGCCGCCTCCTCCTCAAGGGCTTCCCCAAGTGCGCCGTGAGGCGCCTCGGGCACCGGAGCCGGCGGCGACGCCCTCGGTGCTCGCGCCCGCCGTGGCGAAGGCCGCCGCGCAGGCGCCCGGCCTGGATGAACACGGCCTGCCGAAGACGGTGTTCCTGCCTCCACCGGTGCCGCTCAGCGGCACGGGGCCCGTCATCGGCATTGACCTGGGCACCACGAACTCGTGCGTGGCGTTGCTTTCCAACGGCCGGCCGCTCGTGCTGCGCTCGCGCGAGGGCTACAACACGATTCCCTCCGTCATCTCGCTCAACGCGCAGAACAAGCTGCTGGTCAGCCACCGCGCGAAGAACCAGTTGGTGCTGCGTCCCCAGCACACCATCTACGGCGCGAAGCGGCTCGTTGGCCGTCCCTACGACAGCGCCGTGGTGAACCAGGTCCGCGAGCGCTTCCACTACGACATCGTCCCTGACTCCGCTGGCCGCGCCGCCGTGCGTCTGGCGGACACGGCCCTGTCGCTGGAAGAGGTGCAGGCCCTCATCCTCCGCGAGTGCAAGGAGATGGCGGAGGCCCACCTCAACCAGAAGGTGGAGCGCGCGGTGGTGACGGTGCCCGCGTACTACTCCGAGCCACAGCGTGAGGCTGTGCGCAAGTCCGGCATCCTCGCGGGCCTCAAGGTGGAGCGCATCCTCAACGAGCCCACATCCGCGGCGCTCGCCTACGGTCTCAACCGCGAGCTCAACAAGAAGGTCCTCGTCTACGACCTGGGCGGCGGTACCTTCGACGCCACGATTCTGAAAATCGAGAAGAACGTCTTCGAGGTGCTCGGCACCGGAGGCGACGTCTTCCTGGGGGGGATCGACTTCGACAACCTCATCGTCGACTACCTGCTGGCGCGCTTCCAGGAGAAGGAGGGCATCGCCTTCACGGGGGACGGCATCGCCTTGTCGCGCGTGAGTGACGCGGCCGAGCGCGCGAAGATGGGGCTGTCCGAGCGCAGCACCTTCGAGGTCCACATCCCCATGCTGATGATGGACGACTCGGGCAGGCCGCGTGACTTGCGCGTGGTCCTCAGCCGGCAGGAGCTGGAGAAGATCTGCGAGCCGCTCCTCAGCCGCACCATCGACGTGGTGCGCGACGTGCTCCTGGACGCGAAGCTGAAGGCCGCCGAGGTGGACGACATCATCCTCGTGGGCGGCATGAGCCGCATGCCGCTGGTGCGCGACAAGCTCAAGGGGCTCTTCGGCAAGGGCGCGCAGGCCAGCGTCAACGCGGACGAAGCCGTGGCCCTGGGCGCGGCGCTCTACTCGGGCTCCGTGGACAAGGTGAGCAGCGTGGTGCTCATCGACGTGCTGCCGATGACGGTGGGCGTGGCCATGCCCGGTGGCGCCTTCAAGCGCGTCATCGAGCGCAACAGCCCGCTGCCCGCGCAGCGCTCCTTCGCCATCAACACGACGAAGGACAACGAGGTCTTCCTGGAGCTGTCCATCTTCCAGGGCGAGGACAGCCACATCTCCGCCAACGAGTACCTGGGCACCGTGCGCATCGAAGGACTGCCCAAGGGGCCGAAGGGCTCGGTGCGCGTGGCGGTGACGCTCAAGCTGGACTCCGAATGCGTGCTGCACGTGGAGGCGCGTGAGTACTCCACGCGCAAGGAAGTGAAGGCCACGCTGGCCACGCGCTACTCGCCGGAGGAGCTCCAGAAGCAGCTCCAGGTCAGCAAGGAGTCCGTGAAGGCCGCCGAGGAGCGCCGCGGCGCCGACCTCAAGGAGCGCGCGGGCGGCTTCTGGAGCTTCGTGAAGAAGGCGCTGGGCAGGAAGTAGCGTGTCGCCATGACGGCCACCGCACCCCGGTACATGACGCGCTTCAGGTGCCTCGCGGATGCCTGCGAGGACACCTGCTGCGCGGGGCTCGTCGTCCTCGTCAGCGAGCCGCGCTTGCAGCGCCTGAAGCAAGCGGTGGCGGGCACGCCGGACGCGGAGCGGGTGGAGACCTTCATCCGGCTGGAGCCCGACGCCAGCCCCGGCGACGACGCCGTCATCGCGAAGCGCGAGGACGGGCACTGCGTGTTCCTGGATGCGCGGAAGACGTGCTCGCTGCACCGCGCCTATGGCGAGGCCGCGCTGCCGGATGCATGCGCCACCTTCCCGCGAGTCGCTACGCGCTGGGCGCACGGGCTGGAGGTGACCGGTTCGCTCGCGTGTCCGGAGGTGGCTCGCCTGTGTCTGCTGGCGGAGGACGCGGTGGACACCGTGCCCGTGTCCGAGGACCTCGCGCTGCGTCCGGAGACTGCGCGGTCCCTGGGCGGCGGCGATTCCGAGGACGCGTGGACGCAGCACGCGGCGGCCGTGCGTTCCACCGCGTTGTCGGTGCTCCAGCGCCGCGAACTGCCGTTCGCCGCGAGGCTCTTCGCGCTGGGGCAGTTGGGCCTCAGGTTGGACGGCTTCTACTGCCGGGGCACGGAGGTGTTCCACGGCGACGCGCGCGAGGGCGCGGAGGCCCTGCTGACGGAAGTGCTGCGTGCCTTCACCCTGCCCGAGACGCTGACGGCGCTGCACGGTGGCTTCGCGGCGCTGTCGCTGCCGGGAGGCCCGTGGGTGGGCATCTGCGCCGCGGTGCTGAAGTCTCGCCTGGGCGCGGTCCGGAGCGAGCGGTTCCTCACGCTGGCGGAGCTGGTGCTGGAGTCCTACGGCGGCGTGGACCTGCTGCCCGACGATGCATGGCGCCGCTACTCGGAGCGCCGCGAGCGGCTGTCACCCGGGTTGGCGCAGCGGGTGGAGCAGTACCTGCGCCACCACGCCGTGAATCACTGGCTGCGCCACCCGTTCACGGACGCGCCGCGCGTGCTGGACTACGTGTTCCGCATGGCGCTGCGCGAGGCCGTCCTCTGTTGGACGCTCTTCGGCCACCCCACGGTGGTGGCGCTCTGCGCGGAGGTCGCGGCGGATACGGCCGAGTCACGCGCCCGGCTCGACGCCGCCGCGGTGGAGTGCTTCCAGCTCATCGCGAAGCACGTCGAGCAGGCGCCCCAGCTCCACGCCCTGGCCCAGGGGCTGGCGGGGAGCGGGGGCGACGAGACGCTCGGCCGGATGCTCGTGCTGCTCAAGGGGCTCTGACGCTCACGGTTGCGCGCGAGGCGTCGCGCCGAGCCGCCGCATGGCCTCCTGGAACACCGAGTACTCCTGCGCGCCCTGGAGCCCGAAGCGCTCCCCGAGCACGAAGGTGGGCACCGCGTTGACGCCGATGGTCCGCGCCTCCTGGATGGAGTCCTCCACGGCCTTCGTGTAGCGGCCCTCCTCGACGACGCGCTGCACTGCGTCCGGGTCCAGGCCCGCCTCCTGGGCGGCGCCGCGGAGCGTGTCCCACTGCCAGAGGTCCTGGCCCTCGCTCCAGTAGCGGCGCAGGAGGGCGGCGTGGAACGGCTCCAGCCGGCCCTGCTCCCGGGCGTACTCGGTGGCCTCGTGGGCCCGGCGGGTGGACGGAGTGAGTTCCCGCATCACCAGGGTGAGCCCGGCTGCCTGGGCGCGGAGCTTCAGCGGGTTGTTCGGGTCCTTCATCTTCTCGCGCACGTAATCCGGCAGGGGGAGTCCCTCGGGGGGCGTCTCCGGGCGCAGGTAGAAGGGACGCCAGTCCACCTGGACGTCGTACTCCTTCTTCAGCTTCTGGACCTCGGCGTAGCCCACGTAACACCAGGGGCAGACGTAATCGGACCAGACGCGGACGGTGATGGGCTCGCTCATGGGCCCGTGTCTAACCGCGTCGAAGCGCCGCGTCATGGTGGACTGCGCCGGGGATGCGCGGAGGTGGTACCCCGGGTACGCGGAGGTGGACAGCGCGGGCCGTAGCAGGCAGCGTCCACCCCCGACAACCGTGCCCGTGACGCACCCCTCGGGTGGGGTGACGGCGGGGCGACTGAACCAGGAGACTCCCTTGCCGCTGTCGCTTCTCGCGGCCCTGGCCCTGAGCGCCACTCCGGCGCCGGCCCGGCCCCAGCCGTTCACCCACCACGACATGATTTCGCTGCGC
Source organism: Myxococcus sp. CA005 (assembly GCF_006518205.1). Lineage (NCBI taxonomy): Bacteria > Pseudomonadati > Myxococcota > Myxococcia > Myxococcales > Myxococcaceae > Myxococcus > Myxococcus sp. CA005. The sequence goes on from NZ_SRLV01000032.1 coordinate 77,094, forward strand.
CGGCTGAGCAGCCCGCGCGTCTCGCCGGACGGCAAGCAGGTCGCCTACGTCCTGCGCACCACGGACATGGAGGCCAACCGCGGCCGCACGGACCTGTGGCTCGTCGGCGTCGACGGAAACGCCGCGCCGCGCCAGCTCACCTCGCATCCGGACGCGGACTCCGAGCCCACCTGGGCGCCGGACGGCAAGAGCCTCTTCTTCCTGTCCTCGCGCGGCGGCTCCTCGCAGGTGTGGCGGCTGCCCGTGGACGGCGGCGAGGCCGTGCAGGTGACGAAGCTGCCCCTGGACGTGGGCGCCTTCCGCGTGTCGCCGGACGGCACGCGGCTGGCCGTGGCGCTGGAGGTCTTCCCGGATTGCCCCACGCTGGAGTGCACCCCGCAGCGCGAGGAGGAACGCTCCAAGCGCAAGGCCACCGGCCGCACCTACGACAAGCTCTTCGCGCGACACTGGGACACGTGGAAGGACGGACGTCGCTCGCACGTCTTCGTCGTCCCCGTGGCCGGCGGCGCGCCCGTGGACGTGATGAAGGGCATGGACGCGGACAGCCCCTCCAAGCCCTTTGGCGGCGCGGAGGAGTTCACCTTCACGCCGGACAACAAGAGCATCGTCTTCGCCGCGCGGGACGTGGGTCGCTCCGAGGCCTGGTCCACGGATTTGGACCTCTTCGTCGCGCCGATTGATGGCAAGGCGAAGCCGCGCAAGCTGACGGAGAAGAACCGCGCCACCGACACCAGCCCGGTGTTCAGCCCGGACGGTAAGACGCTGGCCTACCTGGCCATGTCGCGCCCTGGCTTCGAGGCGGACCGCTACCGCGTCATCCTCCGCACCTGGCCCGGAGGTCAGGAGCGCGTGCTCACCCAGGACTGGGACCGCTCCGTCGGCAGCCTCGCGTGGAGCGCGGACGGCAAGACGCTCTTCGCGAGCGCCGGGCACGTGGGCCAGCAGCCCATCTTCGCGCTGGACGTGGCCACGGGGAAGCCCACCCAGTTGACGAAGGACGGCGCCGCGGACGCGCCGCAGCCGGCCGCTGGGGGCCGCATCGTCTACGTGTATGACGACCTGGATTCGCCCGCGGACCTGCACGTGATGAACGTGGATGGCTCGGAGTCGCGCCAGCTTACCCACGTGAACCAGGACGCGTTGGCTCGCATCCGCTTCGGTGACTTCGAGCAGTTCTCATTCCCCGGTTGGAACAACGAGACGGTTCACGCCTACGTCGTGAAGCCGGTGAACTTCGACCCGAAGAAGAAGTACCCGCTGGCGTTCCTCATCCACGGTGGGCCGCAGGGCTCGTTCGGCAATCACTTCCATTACCGGTGGAACCCGCAGGTGTACGCGGGGCGTGGCTACGTGGCCGTGATGGTCGACTTCCACGGCTCCACCGGCTACGGGCAGGCGTTCACCGACTCCATCTCAGATGACTGGGGTGGCAAGCCGTTCGAGGACCTGCAGAAGGGCGTGGCTGCGGCGCTCAAGCGCTACAGCTTCATCAACCCGGACAAGATGTGCGCGCTGGGGGCGAGCTACGGCGGGTACATGATCAACTGGATTGCCGGTAACTGGCCGGACGGCTTCAAGTGCCTGGTGAACCACGACGGCATCCTCGACGAGCGCATGGGCTACTTCGACACCGAGGAGCTGTGGTTCCCGGAGTGGGAGCACAAGGGCACGCCGTGGGAGAACCCGGAGGGCTACAGCAAGCACAACCCGATTGAGCACGTCGCGAAGTGGAAGACGCCGATGATGGTTATCCACGGCGGGCAGGACTTCCGCGTGGTGGAGACGCAGGGCCTGGGCACCTTCACGGCGCTGCAGCGGAAGGGGATTCCCTCCAAGCTGCTCTACTTCCCGGAAGAGAACCACTGGGTGCTGCGCCCGGCCAACAGCGTGCAGTGGCACGACGAAGTCCTGGGCTGGCTGGACCAGTGGACGCGCAAGTAGCCGCCGCGTGATGTCGTAGGACTCGGGGCTCGCATCGTGAGATGCGGGCCCCGCTGTCGTTCAGGGCTCAGGGAACGCCGAAGCAGGCGCCGATGCAGGCGGTGCGAATCTGTGAGCAGGTCTTGCTGCCGACACAGTCCCCGCACGCGGCGAGCTGGTCCCTGCGGCGGTCCTGGTCCTGCCGCTCCATCCAGGCTTTGAGGTCGTCCTCGCACGACTGGACGTTGAGTGTGTCCGTGAAGCACTCCTTCCGTTTCTCGCAGATGGTGTCCGTGTCGCTGAAGCAGCCGGTCAGCAGCGCGCTCACGGTGATGACGAAGGTCAGGGTCAGCGTCCGAGGCATCATGCGGACCATCATGCCTCGTGCGCGTGCCTGTCTTCATCCTCGGGATTCAGGTGTGTACGGGGTGAGAAAGGGCGCCGCGCTTCGGGTCAGGGCTTCGGCGGGGGCGCGTGCGCCGGGCCGGAGCCGCCCACGCCCGTTTCGCCTCCCAGCTTGCCCAGCATGTTCCAGGCCTGGTGCCGGTGGGCGGGCACCTGCTTGCTGAGGTCCTCGAGCAGGGCGGCGAGCTCGGGCGTGGCCTTGGGCATGGCCTTCTGGGCGGTGAGGACCATGCCCAGGACGGCGTCATGCCCCGTGACCTGTGAGGCCAGATAGGCGGAGTCGAAGGGCGCGCCGCGGATGACCTGGAGCTGCTCCATCGTGGCCTTGTCCTTGGCCATGGAGGCTTCTTCCGCGTCGTTCATCGGCTTGGGTGATTCGGCCAGCTTCAGGCCCTTGCTGCGCGCGTAGGACGTGAGCTTCTGGTCCAGCGCGGTGTGCGCCTTCATCATGATGGTGCCGAAGGCCTTCACGTCTGGATTCTGGGAGCGTTGCTGAGCGAGCTGGCCCGACTTGATTTCGTGTTGGTTCGCCAGGTGCAGCCGGTCGAGCAGCGCCTTCTCGTCCGTGGGGGCGGTGTAGCCGCGGTACGTGGCCATGCCCTTTTGAACGGAGACCGTGTCCTGTTGGGAGGGCGGGCTGTCGGGCATGCCGGACTGTGCGAATGACGCGCCCTGGGTGAACAGCGAGGCGGCGAGGACGAGCCCCGGGAGGGGATGCTTCATGGGGTGCTGCTCCTTGTGCGTGAGGAAAGGCGGGCGCGCACGTTGGAGCGGCGTCGGAGCGGGATGCACGGTGCGAGAAGACGCGTCCGTGCGCCACTTCACGCAGAGGGAGGAGAGGGTGTGGCGGATGACGGTGGCGCTGCCCACGTGGCCGACCCACTGCGTTCAGTGCTTCACCGGACGTGGTGCGTCGGGAGCGGGCGGCACAGGGTGCTGCGGGGTGGACGACGTTGGCGGAGGATGAACAGGACCGGCGATGTCCTTGCGGTGTTGCCAGGGCCAGCGTCCCTCCAGCTCCACGGTGAGGGTGAAGCTGAGGAAGGTCCGGATGAGGACGATGAGCCCGAGCACCAGCACGCCATCCAGCGTGGGGCGCTGGCTCACGGTGCGGATGATGTCGGCGGCGACGAGGAACTCCAGGCCCAGGAGGATGGCGCGGCCCAGGTTCAGCCGGAAGCGGCGGTAGGCCTCACCGGCGGGGAGCTGCTGCCGCGTGGCGAGCACCACGAGGGCGAGCACCGCTCCCAGCACCATGCTGCCCACGCCGGCCCACTCCATGAGTTGGGCGGCAAGCGAGATGAGGGAATGGACCTCCATCAAGCCTCCCGTGCGAGAAGCTAGGCATGGTGGAGACTTCAGTCATGGAGCGGCCTGCGTAAGGGGCGCATGCCCGCTCCCGTGAAGCTCCAGGGATGGAGGCGACGAGAAGGTTCACGAAGTCGCGAGGCCGTCGTCACGCCGTTGGTTGTCGAGGCGTAACGAAGCCCGTTTCAGTTCCCCGCGTCCGGCTTCTCGGGCTGCGCTTCCTTCGGTGCCTCCGCGTCCGGCGTGCCCGACACGTTCATCTCCGACAGCCCGCTCTCGTCACGCAGGAACTGCTGCGCCACGCGGTCCACCTCTTCGACCTTGAGTCCCGTGAGCAGCGCGCTCGCCTGCCGCGCGCGGTCCGCCAGCGCCGTCTCACCCATGGAGCCGTGGATGCGCGTCAGGGCCAGGTGGATTTCCGGGTCGAACGGGTCCGACGCCAGCGCCTCCAGGTAGGCCGTCTTCGCCTTCGGGTAGTCCTTCCGGTACAGCAGGATGCGGCCCAGGTGGACGTTCGTCGACGGTGAGCCCGGGTGCACACGCAGGCTGCCGCGCAGCACGCCCTCCGCCTCGTCCAGCCGCCGCAGCTCCAGCAGCGCCAGCGCGTACTTGTTGGACACGGATTCGTACTTGTCGCCCACCAGCTTGTGCGCCTTGGCGTACTCCTCCGCCGCGGCCTTAACGCGGTTGCGCTCGCGCAAGAGCTCGCCCAGGTGCGCGAACTTGCGCGCCGGCACCTCCGTCACCTCCTGGAAGTCGCCAAAGGAGATTTCACGCCCCTTCTTCTCGCTCTCGTCCTTCACCTTGCCCTTGGCGTTCTCCTTCAGGACCACGCGGTCCTCGCGCGGCAGGAGCTCGGTGGGGAAGGGCTGCTTCTTGATGTGCGCCAGCCAGGACTTCTCGAAGAGGGCGAAGGGCATCCCCATGGCCGTCTCCACCGCCTTGCGGTCCTTCTGCCCGGCCTTCAGCTCCTGGATGATGGCGCGCAGACCCGCCGTGCCCTTGACGCTGTGCACGTAGTCGATGGCGTAGAACACCTCCGCGAACGCGGTGGCCGCGTCCTCCGCCGTGGGCAGCAGCGCGATGGAGGGGTGCATCTTCTCGAATGGGATGAGCGTGTCCGCCTTCACCCGCTTGCCCAGCAGCGCCTGGGTGGACGGCGTCATCGCCAGGCCCGCCTTGCCGCGCCAGCGCGACTCCAGGAACTTGGCCAGTCCCTCATGCAACCAGATGGGCACCGTGTTGCGGCTCATCTGGCTGATGACCAGATGGATGTACTCGTGCGCCAGCGTGTCCTGCCAGTCGTAGCCGCGCGCCACCGCCTTGGGGCTGGTCACCATCAGCTTGTTGAACTTGCAGATGGCGATGGTGCCCGTGGTGCCAATCTGCTTCTCCGTCAGCGTGCTCACCCGCGCCAGCTCGCGCGCGTTGCTCACCACCTCCACGCGAATCTTGCCGCCCGGCGGCGTCCAGCCGAGGTCCTCCTTCATCGCCCGGTGGATGCCCTCCAGCGTCTCCAGCGCATAGGGCACCAGCACCGCTTCCTTCCCCTTGGGGTACTGGAAGATGAAGTGCTCGCTCTCCGCGCGCTCGTGGTCCTTGACGATGGCGCGCGTGTCCTTGGCCAGCCGCAGGTAGCTGCCCGGCTTGTCCTCGATGTTGGCGCCCTCCAGGAGCACCACCGCGTCGTCGTAGCGGCCTTCCTCGAAAGCCACCCGGCCCTGGAAGTACTTCAGCGGCTCCACGTCGGCGGGGAGGAGCTTCTCCACCTCGGACAGCTCGCGCCGGGCGCCAGGCACGTCCCAGTCGTCCAGCTCCGTCTCCACGCGGCCCAGCCGCTCCTTCACCTCGTCCTTGAGCGAGCTGGACTGGGCCCACGCCGCCTGAGGCACGCAGAGGAGCCCCACGGCCATCGCCGCGACGAGGGCCCCGAATCCGGAGGAATGCTTCAGCGCGTGGCGGCTCACTTCACCAGCTCCTCGTAGTAGCGCTTCACCTGCTCCCGGTACTTCTCCGGAGCCCCCTGCTTCATCGCGTCCAGCAGGTCCTTGCGGAACTCCTTCGGCGCCTGGAAGGCATCCTCGTCCGGCAGCTCCACCTTCTGCTTCGGGTCTCTCCCGTTGCCCTGCTGGCGGCGGCCCATGCCCATGGGCAGCGGGAGCCCGCCCTTGCCGCCGCGCTGGCCTTCCTGCATCTGTTGCTGGAACTGGCGCAGCCCTTCCAGCGCCGCCTGCTGCTCGCCGTAGCCACGGCCCGGGTCCTTGCCCTGCATCCGCCGGGCGGCCTCACCCATGCGCTGGCCGGCGCCCTCCATCTGCTGCGTGGCCTCCTCGCCGAAGATGGGCGCCATCTGCTGCATCTCATCCATCTGCTGACGCAGGCCCTGCGCGCGCTCCTCCAACTGCGACTGCTGTTCGCCCAGTTGCTGGAGCTGCTGCTTCTCCTGCTGCGACAGCTGCGAGCCCGGAGGCGGGAAGAGCGACTGGAGCTGCCGGTTCACCTCCGACACGTTGCGCGCGTCGCGGTTGAGGCGCTGCGCCAGCTCCGTGGACTGCTTCACCACCTCTTCCGGGTTGCCGAACATCTCATCCAGGTGGCGCTGCTGCTCGCCCATCATCGCCAGTTGCCGGGCCGCGTCCTCCGCCCGCGCCGCCGCCTCCGCCGCCAGGTCGTAGTCGTTCACCTTCAGCGCGTTCTCCACGTTCTGGAGCTCCGCCTGGGCCTCCTCCAGCGGACGCGCGGCGCGGCTGTTGAGCTGGCTGGGCTCCAGCGCCTTGTAGTCCTCTTGCGCCTGCTGCACCTTGCGCATCAGGCTGTCCTTGATGGCCTCGCCCTTCTCCGACAGCCGCTCGCGGTTTTGTGAGCGGGCCTGGTCGCGAAGCTGCTTCGTCTGGTCCGCGACGCGCTGCTGCTCCTGCACGGTGCCCTGCAGCTCCTCCATGAACTTGCCGAACTTCTCCGCCAGCTCGGGGTGCTGCTCGCCGCCGAACTCGTCGCTCGCCTGGTCCAGGTTCTCGAGCATCTCATCCATCTGCATGCCCAATTCCTGGAGCTTCGCCAGGGCTTCGTCCGCCTTGCCCTCGCGCATCAGCTTCTCCACGTCGTCGAGCGCGCTGCGCAGGTCCTGGTCCTTCATCATCTCGGACAGGGCCTCGGCGTTGAGGTGCTCGTCGCGGATGCCCTTGCGCATCTCCGCCATGCGCTGCATCAGCTCCTGGATGCGGGACTTGAGCTGCTGAATCTGCTCCATCACCGCCTGGCGCGCGGCCTCGTCCGGGTTGGACTTGTACTGCTCGATGAGGTTCGCCAGCTCGCGCCGCTCGTTGGATAGCTGCCTGGCCATCTCCTGGAGCGCCTCCAGCTTCTGCCGGTCCAGCAGTGACTCCAGGTAGAGGATGTCCTTCTCCAGCTCCGTAATCTCCTCGTTGACCACGGCGGTGAGGCGGTTGCCCGTGCCCCAGTCCTCGCCGCGGGCGCGCTGGGTGCGCAGGTAGAGCCGGCGCAGCTCCGCGGTGCCGCGGATGTGGCTGCCCAGGGACTCGGAGATGTTGCTCAGCGCGGAGACCAGCTCGGTGGGCACGTCGCGCTCGCGCGCCAGCTCCTGCGCCAGCGTCTTCATGTCGGCGACGAGGCTCTCCCCGCTGGTGTCCACCGTGGCCCCGGCGGTGATGGCCTGCGGGTCCTTCTGCTTCGCGCGCTCCGGGCCTTCCAGCCGGTCCGCGAGGTGGTCCACCATCCGGCCCCACAGCTGCTCCGCCTTCTCCAGCGCTGCGCGGCGGTGCTCGGCCGCGGAGTACACGCGCAGCACCTGCGTGCGGCTGACGCCCTTCTTGGGGCCCTCCACCGCGTCGTTGTCCTGCGCCTCCACGTAGTAGGTAATCCGGTCACCCGGGTCGAGCTTGAGGTTGTCCAGGCTCCACGAGTACGTGCCCCGGTGGCGCCGTCCGTCCTCGCGCGGCAGCGGCACGCGCGTCTCCTGCTGGGCGCCGGGCGCGCGGAACACGAGCGCCATGCCGGACAGCCCGTAGTCATCCGACGCCTCGTACTTGAGCGCCACCTGGTCGCCCGGGTCGATCTCCAGCTCCACCGTGGGCGTGAGCAGCGACACCTCGGGCGCCTTGTCCGCCTCCACGGTGAGGGCGATGTCCGGCCCCACCGCGAGCGCCTTGTCCCGCGCGCCGTAGAAGGCGAAGCGGTAGTGGCCGGACTGCTTCGTGACGAAGCTGCCCTCCAGGTCCCGGTTGCCCGTCACCGTCAGCGGCAGCGCCTGGCCGTTGACCACCAGCTCCGCGCGCTCCACCGGACGGTCCGAGCGCGTCTTCAGCAGGATTTCCGTCCCCGCCGGCGCGCTGATTTCACCGTTCGTTCCGGGCACCGTGCGCGGGGCCAGCCCCGTGTACGCGGGGTAGCGGTACGTCAGCTCGATGTCGCCGGTGATGGGCTCCACCTGCGCCTGGGCCTTGGGGCTCGCCGCCACTTCGCGGATGCGCGCCATGCCGGCGGACCAGCGGTCACCGAGCGCGACCATCAGCACCAGCAGGGCCAGCAGCGCGCCACCCGCGCCCAGGGCCACGTGACGCACCGGGCGGCTGTCCACCACGGTGCGGACATCCACCGTGCGCGCCCGCGCGTCCATCTCCCGCAGGAAGGCGCTCGCGAGCGCCGGAGAGCCGCTGCCCGGCGCGTCCGGCTCGCGCATCAGCTCCACCGCGGCCAGCACGTCCAGCGACAGTTCCGGGCGCTTTTCGCCCACCATGCGCGCGGTGAGGACGTCGTCTCCCACGCGGCGGCGCGCCAGCCACAGGCCGAAGACGCACGTCACGGCCACGCCCACCGGCAGCGCCGTCCACAGCAGGGACGCGCCCGCGCGCGGCGCCACCAGCGCCAGGAAGCCGCCGGCCACCAGCAGCAGCGCCACGGTGGCCACGCCCAGCATGACGCCCTGGAGCCACAGGTACCGGCGCTGGCGGCCCTGGACGGTGGCGAGCAACGCCTCCACGCCCGGGGCTTCCAGGGGAGGGCGGGCTTGTGACGCGGAAGGTGAC
>NZ_SRLV01000033.1:0-85210 GCF_006518205.1 Myxococcus sp. CA005
TCCTGGGCGAGGGCGGGGGACGCGAGCGAAACGAGCAGTGCCAGGGACCAGTGGCGCATGGAACCTCCGTGGGCGGCGGAGCCTAGCAGAGGACCGCGGGCGGGGCCCGGCGTCCGTGCGAGCAGGCGGCTTCAACACAGTCCTCGCATGTGGGGGCGGAGGTTGGTATGGGGGCGCCCCGATGCCCAAGCGTACCGATATCCGCAAGGTTCTGGTGATTGGCTCGGGTCCGATTGTCATCGGGCAAGCCGTCGAGTTCGACTACTCCGGTACACAAGCCATCAAGGCACTCCGGGATGAAGGCGTGGAGGTGGTGCTGCTCAACAGCAACCCCGCCACCGTGATGACGGACCCTGAGTTCGCGCATCGCACCTACATCGAACCGATTACGGTGGAGGCGGCGGAGCGCATCCTCGCCTCGGAGCGACCGGACTCACTCCTTCCCACCATGGGTGGCCAGACTGCGCTCAACCTCGCCAAGGCGCTGGCGGAGCAGGGCATCCTGGAGAAGTACGGCGTGCGCCTCATCGGCGCGTCCCTGGACGCCATCAACAAGGCCGAGGACCGCCAGCTCTTCAAGGCGGCCATGCAGAAGATTGGCGTGGCCCTGCCCAAGAGCGGCTACGCGACGACGCTGGACCAGGCGATGAGCCTGGTGGAGGACATCGGCTTCCCGGCCATCATCCGCCCGTCCTTCACGCTGGGTGGCACCGGCGGTGGCATCGCGTACAACCGCGAGGAGTTCGAGACCATCTGCCGCTCGGGCCTGAAGGCCAGCCCCACCACCACCATCCTGGTGGAGGAGAGCGTGCTGGGCTGGAAGGAGTACGAACTCGAGGTGGTCCGCGACACGGCGGACAACGTCATCATCGTCTGCTCCATTGAAAACCTGGACCCCATGGGCGTGCACACCGGTGACTCCATCACCGTGGCGCCCGCGCAGACGCTGACGGACCGCGAGTACCAGCGGATGCGGCAGGCGTCGCTGGCCATCATCCGGGAGATTGGCGTCGAAACGGGTGGCTCCAACATCCAGTTCGGCATCAACCCGAAGGACGGCCGCATGGTCGTCATCGAGATGAACCCGCGCGTGTCGCGCTCCAGCGCGCTGGCGTCGAAGGCGACGGGCTACCCCATCGCGAAGATCGCCGCGAAGCTGGCGCTGGGCTACACGCTGGATGAGCTGCGCAACGACATCACCCGCGACACGCCGGCCTCCTTCGAGCCGACGCTGGACTACGTGGTGGTGAAGGTGCCGCGCTTCAACTTCGAGAAGTTCCCGCACGCGGACCGGACGCTGACCACGAGCATGCGCTCGGTGGGCGAGGTGATGGCCATTGGCCGCACCTTCCCGGAGGCGTACATGAAGGCGCTGCGCTCCATGGAGCTGGGCCGCGTGGGCCTGGAGTCCCCGGAGCTGCCGGCGGAGAAGGAGGAGCGGGAGAAGGTGCTGCGCGAGGCGCTGCGCATCCCTCGCCCGGAGCGTCCCTGGTTCGTGGCCCAGGCCTTCCGCGAAGGCATGACGGTGGAGGACGTGCACGCGCTCTCCGCCATCGACCCCTGGTTCCTTCGCTACATCCAGATGCTGGTGAACGAGGCGCAGTCGCTCCAGGAGTACGGGCGGCTGGACCAGCTTCCGGACGAGGTGCTCCGGCAGGCCAAGGCGCACGGCTTCTCCGACAAGTATCTGGGCCGGCTGCTCGGCTACCCGGCGGAAGAGGTGCGGGCGCACCGGCACGCGCGCAACATCCGGCCCGTCTACAAGCGGGTGGACACCTGCGCCGCGGAGTTCGAGGCGTACACGCCCTACCTGTACTCCACCTACGAGGAGGAGGACGAGGCGCCGCCCACGGACCGGCAGAAGGTGCTCATCCTGGGCAGCGGCCCCATCCGCATCGGCCAGGGCATCGAGTTCGACTACGCGTGCGTCCACGCCGCCTTCGCGCTGCGCGAGGCCGGGTACGAGACGGTGATGGTCAACTGCAACCCGGAGACGGTGTCCACCGACTATGACACGTCGGACCGCCTCTACTTCGAGCCGTTGACCATCGAGGATGTGCTCGAGGTGTCCCAGCGCGAGAAGCCGGTGGGCGCCATCGTCCAGTTTGGCGGCCAGACGCCGCTGCGCATCTCCGTGCCGCTGGAGAAGGCGGGCCTGCCCATCCTGGGCACGTCGCCGGACGCCATCGACCGCGCGGAGGACCGGGAGCGCTTCGCCGCGCTCATCGAGAAGCTGGGCCTGAAGCAGCCGGAGAACGGCGTCGCGCGCAGCCACGCGGAGGCCTTCAAGGTGGCCGAGCGCATTGGCTACCCCGTCATGGTGCGGCCCTCCTACGTGCTGGGCGGCCGGGCCATGGAGACCGTCTACGACGTGGCCAGCCTGGAGCGGTACATGCGCGAGGCGGTGAGCGCATCGCCCGAGCACCCGGTGCTCATCGACCGCTTCCTGAAGGAAGCCATCGAGGTGGACCTGGACCTGGTGGCGGACCGCACCGGCGCGGTGATGATTGGCGGCGTGCTGGAGCACATCCAGGAGGCGGGCGTGCACTCCGGTGACGCCGCGGCCACGCTGCCGCCGCACTCGCTGTCGCCGGACCTGGTGGAGCGGATGAAGGACCAGGCCATCGCCCTGGCGCGCGAGTTGGGCGTGGTGGGCCTGATGAACGTGCAGTTCGCCATCCAGGGGAAGACCATCTACATCCTGGAAGTGAATCCGCGCGCGAGCCGCACGGTGCCCTTCATCTCCAAGGCCACCGGCGTGGCGATGGCGAAGATCGCCGCGCTCTGCATGGTGGGCAAGACGCTCAAGGAGCTGGGCGTCACGCAGGAGCCGGAGTTCAAGCACGTGGCGGTGAAGGAGAGCGTGTTCCCCTTCGCGCGCTTCGCGGGCGTGGACGTCATCCTCGGGCCGGAGATGAAGTCCACCGGCGAAGTGATGGGCCTGGCGAACGACTACGCGTCCGCCTTCGCCAAGAGCCAGCTCGCCGCGGGCGTGAAGCTGCCCAAGAGCGGCAAGGTGTTCATCTCCGTCAAGGATGACGACAAGCCGGCGGTGGTGGACCTGGCGCGGCGCCTGCGGAGCATGGGCTTCTCCCTCGTCGTCACCTCCGGTACGCACACCTACCTGGCGACGAAGGGCATCGAGGCGCAGGTGGTGCAGAAGGTGACGGAGGGCCGCCCGAACATCGTCGACAAGATTGTCGACGGCGAAATCGTGCTGGTCATCAACACCACCTTCGGCAAGCAGGAGATCGCCGACAGCTTCTCCATCCGCCGCGAGTCGCTGATGCACTCGGTGCCGTACTACACGACGGTGCAGGCGGCGCGGATGGCGGTGGGCGCGCTGGAGTCGCTCAAGTGCACGGAACTGGAAGTGAAGCCGCTCCAGGAGTACCTGGGCATCAACGCGGCGCCCCCGGGCACGCGGCGCTGAAACGCAGCGCTCGCTGGACGTGAGTCATGCGGCCCCGCTCCTCCTGGGAGTGGGGCCGTCTGCGTTTCCGGGCCGCCTCAGGCCGGTTGGTCCGTCACGAAGCCGCGCCAGTTGCGCATGTAGTTCACGAAGACGTCGGACAGGCCCTCGGCGTTGAGCGTGGTGGGGGACAGCGGCGGCACCTGGAGCGCGTCGCCTCGCTGCACGCGGCGCGGCCAGTCATGGTTCGCGATGGCCGCTCGGCCCACGGCCACGGCATCCGCCCCGCGCGCGAGCTGGGCCTCTGCCTCCTCGCGCGTGCGCACCTCGCCCGCGACCACGATGCGGACACCGGTGCCCACGGCCTGCCGGAAGAGCGGCGTCGCGTGCTGGTCCGGCCGCTTCAGGGTGTTGTGGGCCGCCTTCCACAGGGACAGGTGGAGGATGTCCACGCCCTCGCGCGTGAGCATGCGCGCGACCTCCAGCGACTCGTCCAGGTCCAGGCCCCTGGCCTGCCTCGCGTCCTCCGGCGACAGGCGCACGGCGAGGACCAGGGAGGGCGCCGCGCGCCGCACCGCGCGGACTGTCTCCTGAAGGAGGCGCCAGCGGTTCTCCAGCGAGCCGCCCCATCGGTCCTGCCGGCGGTTGAAGACGGTGCTCAGGAACTGCGAGAATAGGTAGCCGTGCGCCCCATGGAGTTCCACGGCGTCGAACCCCGCCTCGGCGCAGCGGCGCGCCGCGTTCGCGAAGGCCGCGATGACGCCCTCGATGTCGGCCTCGGTGGCTTCGCGGCAGTGGAGGCCGTCCGCGTCATACGCGCTGGCGCTCCACACCTCGCGCTGGCTGACCTCGGCGTTGGCGCGAAGTCCTCCGTGGAAGAGCTGCGCGGAGAGCAGGGCGCCCCCTTCATGGATGCGCGCGGCCATTCGCTTCAGTCCGGGCAGCATCGCGTCGTCGTGAACGCCCAGCTCGCCCGGCCACGTCTTGCCGTCCTGGGAAACGTAGGCGGCGCACGTCTCCACCATGCCGAACCCGCCATCGGCGCGCATCGCGAGGAAGCGAAGCTCCGCGTCGGAGAGCGTGCCATCGGGATGGCTCTGGGTGTTCGTCAGGGGCGCCAGCCAGATGCGGTTGGGCGCGATGACACTCTTTCGGAGCTCGAGGGGCGCGAACAGGTCGGTCATGACGGCATCTCGCTTTCGATGTGGGCGGGTCCATTCGCTCGGGCTGATGGGGGCGCCAGGCCGCTTGCCGTGCCGCGCGGCGGCCTGCTTCCCCTTGACGTCAATGTCGCCCTGTGAGCCGGACTCGAGGCGCGGGGTATAACCTGCGCCTCGGGGCTCCGCATGGCCTCGTTCGAAAGCAGGGGCCGAGGGCAAAGCGTGGCTGGACGCCCGCGGACCCTGGCGGCTACGGTTCGCGCCGAGCTGTTGCCCCCCTTCGCCCGTGTCCATCTCCGCGACCGAGGAGAGCCGTTCATGCCGTCCCAGGCTGCCCCCGACTTCGACATTTCTTCCGTGGACGTGGAGGGGTTTCACCGTGAGTTGAAGGCGCTTCGTGAGCAACTGGACGCATCGCTGGGCGAGGCGGATGCGGCGCACCTCCGGAAGATTGAGCGCTGGGGTCGGGCGGCGACCGCGCTGGGTGCGGCGACCTGCTGGCTGGCGCCGAACCCGCTCAGCGCGGCGGCGCTCAGTGTCGGGCGGTCCACGCGTTGGCTGCTGATGCACCATGTGGGGCATCGGGGCTACGACCGAGTGCCGGGGCTTCCGGCGTCTCGCACGGGTAAGGGCTTCGCGAAGGGGAGCCGCCGCTATCTGGACTGGCTCGACTGGATGCTGCCGGAGGCCTGGGTGTTCGAGCACAACGTGCTCCACCACTCGCACACTGGAGAGGATGCGGACCCCGACCTCCTGGAGCGCAACGCGGAGGGGACGCTGCGCAACCCGGAGCGTTCGCTGGCGCTGCGGTACGTGCAGCTCTCGCTGCTCGCGCTGACGTGGCGGGCCAGCTACTACGCGCCGGAGACGCTCAGTTCGCTGCGCCGCAAGGGCCGGCGCAAGGGTGGGGAGCTGACGCGCGAGGAGCTGAAGGAGCTGCTGCTGAGCTGCTATCTGCCGTATTCGGCCGTGCAGTTCGGGCTCTTCCCGGCGCTCTACCTGGTGTTGGGGCCGTGGGCGTCGTTCAGCGCGTTCTGCAACTCCGTGATGGCGGACATCCTCACCAGCCTGCACACGTTCCTGGTGGTGGGGCCGAACCACACGGGCGAGGACTTGTACCGGTTCGACTCGAAGCCGGAGAGCCGTGGCGAGCGCTACGTGCAGCAGGTGATTGGCAGCGCGAACTACCGCACGGGCGGGGACCTGAACGACTTCGCCCACCTGTGGCTGAACTACCAGATTGAGCACCACATCTGGCCGGACCTGCCGATGCTGAAGTACCGCGAGGTGCAGCCGCAGGTGAAGGCGCTTTGCGAGAAGTACGGCATCCCCTACGTGCAGGAGAGCGTCTGGACCCGCGCGAAGAAGATGGTGGACGTCGTGGTGGGCAAGACGTCCATGCGGAAGCTCGCGCCGAAGCGCCCGGCCCAGGATGCCGGAGTGGCCGCTGTGCCTGCTCCCGCGGCGTGAGGCAGGGACGTTCGGCTACTCGGTGTAGGCTGCGAGGTTCGCCAGGGTCGAGGTCAGTCCCTCGATGTGGTCTTCCTGGCGAATGCCTTCGGGCACGTCTTCACAGGTGACGGTGACGCGGGTTCCCCCGGCGACGGGCGTCAGCGTCCAGGTCATGGTCATCGTGCCCGCGTAGGCGGGGTCATCCGATTCGAACTCGAATCGCTGCACGATGCGTTCGTTGGGGACGAGCTCCACGAAGAGGCCCTCGACGACGTCCTCGTGCGCGGAGGTCTTCCCGGGCGCGGTGTGGTCCGCATTGTCGTAGGAGAGTGTCATCCGGTACGTCCCGCCCGCGCGTGGCTCGAACGCGTGGATGTGGCCCTTCATGCCTTCCGGTGGGAGCCAGGTCGCCACGGCCTCGGGCTCCACGAAGGCCCGGTAGAGGGCTCCTGGCGAGGCCGCGATGACTCGCGACGCCGTGTCGATTCTCTTCCCAGGGCCTGTCGTGTTCGTCACGGGGGCATCCTGTTCGTGGGCGGTGCGGCCTACGCGCGCCGCGTGGTTCGTGTCAGCGTCTTCCGTGGTGGAGCTTCGGCGGCGTCGTGCCGGACGGCCTCGACATCCACCACGCGCGAGCCATCTGGCGGAACCGGTGGGCCCAGCGTCACCACGAGCACTCGGTAGGACTCCTCCAGCCGCTTGTGCAGCTTGGAGAAGATCAGTTGGGCGGTGCCGGGCATGTCCTCGGTGTACGTGAAGTACCAGCGCAGCTCATCCAGGCGGCCGTAGAAGTGGTCCACCACGGCTTGTTCCTGCTCGGGCAGGTGGATGAGCTGGTCGAACGCGCCGTCGGCGTACCGTGACGCGATGGTGCCCAGGAGCGGTTCGCGGCTGCGCAGGCGGGAGAAGAGGGCGAACATCTCATCCCGGCGGGCATCGAGCCTGCGCATGATGCCCGCGGCGTCCATCGCGAGCAGGTTTCGGACGCGGGAGGCCATTTCATCGGCCTTCTTGCGACGAGCCATGGCGCGTCAGCCTAGCATCAGTAGACGCGCAACAAGTGGGACCGGATGGGGCTGTTCCGCCCGTGCTTGCAAATCGTCAAGGCGTACCCGGCTCCAGCTGCGAATCCCACCAGCGTGGAGCGTCATCAATCGGATTGTCCGGCGAAGGGAAGTAGAAGGGGATTCCCCATCGCTCATGCGCAATCTGGCCAAGTTCCTCTGCGATTTCTTTTCCGGACCAGGATGGGACGCTCCCCTGGATGAACCGCATGTCCCCAGATTCTCCGCGCATGGTGACCAAGCGGACGCTCGTGAACCGCGGATGCTCCCTAGACGCTCCGGGCAAAATCGCTTCGAGCGTGAGGAGCCAACCCGTCGAGTCTCCATCCCAAATTGCCTCCACGGCACAGGGCGGACGGGCCAACTGGGACAGATTCTCCAGCCCCTGCGTGCGCCAAGAAGAAGGAGACGTCTCCCTCTCTTTCCTTGCCGTTTCCTCCGCACGAAATCGAGGGTGGAGTTCCATCAGCGCTTCGGTGCGATGTGTGATCCACTCGAGTGCATCGTGGAGACCACAGCGCGTTCGCTCCTTGAAGAGCTTGATAGCAAGGATGAACTGCCCGTCTAGAAGGAGCGCATCCGCAGCTTCGAGCACATCTTCCGGAACAGGCTTGCTCAACGTGTCGGTCACGCCGAGGAGCTTCTCGCCGACGGTCGCGAGGCGCAAGGCATGGACACTCTTCATGTCGGACACTGCTTCGCCCATGACCTGCTGTACGTGCAGCCGCGCTGATGAGCGCCCGTGATCTCGCATCAGTAGACGCGCAACAAGTGGGACCGGCACACGAACCGTGGGTTGCGGAAGTCGATGACCTCGATTTCGCCCGTCGTCTCCTCGAAGCGTCCGGCCAGGATGCCAGCAGCGCTCGTCGCGGCGATGTACCAGGCGTCCTGTCCCTTCAGTTCCTTGAGCTTGCGCAGGTACACGACGCGGCCTTCCACGGCCCACAAGGTATGGATGCCGTCGGCTCGGACACCTCGCGCGCCAGCGGGTGGCGCAGCGAGCTTCGCAAGTGACGCCGGAATGGCGTTCAGGACGTAGGCGTCGTAGGCCGGGTTGCCACTCAGCGAGATGAGCTTCGCATCGCGCAGGGTGCCATCCACCTCCTGCGTCAGCTCCAGCGTCACGACGAGCTTCGAGCCGCCACCGGTGGCCAGATGTTGGAGCTCCTGACCCGCTTGGGCCAAGAGGCGCGGGCGCTCCATGGAGTCGTCTCCGGCGCGCTGCTGGAGGTCGTAGAGCTGTTCGGTCGTGGTGGGCGCCTTCGGCGGTGGGCCGTCTCCTGGGTTGCCAGCCGCACCGAAGCTGCTGGCTCGGGAAGCCCAGGCGGTCCCTGCCTGATTCACCAGGCTGGTTCCTGGGAATACCGGCGCATCTTCGAGGCCCTTCTCAAGCGCCTCTCGAAGGCGGCTGAAATACGGGTCGATGAGACCGTTGGCGACGCGAAGCTGGGCCTGATTGTCGACGATGAATTCCTCCACACGCCCCGCGACGATGGCCTCCTCCTGCGCGGCGAGCTGCTCACGGGAAGGTGCCGGGTCGCCAGGGCGCAACGTGCGTCCACTCGGTGTCCTTGGACCGGCGAGTGGCGCTCCTCCTGGCACCAGGAACGAGGGCAGGGACTCGGCGCCAACGTGGAGTTGTTGCGGCCTGCGCGGGGCGTCCGGCGGCGATGCGGTGGTTTCCGGCGCAGCACCCGTGTCGGGTGCGTCGGGAGGTGCCGGGGATGGCGCTGCGACGAGGCCATCCCCGGCCGGTGTCTTTCTCACCCGCTTTCCCTTGGGACGAGGCGTGGACGCCGAGGGTGCAGGCTGCCTCGGGAGAGGTGGGGGCGTCAGCACAGGTGGCGTGGTGACGATGTCCACCGCGAGCGGCTTCGACGTGACGGCCCGGCGAGGTGCACGCTCCGGCGGGTCGACAGACCCGAGCAGCAAGAGCAGCCCCACGTGGATGACGAGCGATACCAGCGCGGCCCCGCCGAGTCGTCGCATCCTCCGCATCTCGACTCTCACGCTCCCTGGGACGGGGTCTCCACGTCCTACCAGCATACCCAGCACGGACCTTGGCCTGGACACGCCTACGTCCCGCTGTGCGCGCCATTGCGTGCAGTCCCCATCAGGACATGGGGTGCGACCGTGCGGTGTCCAACGCAATGACTCACTGCGACAAGCGATTCCTTTACCGCCGTCTGTCTCGCGCGTCGGTTACGCTCAGTGCTTCGAGGCCACCATGAACAACGCTCCTGATGATGGCTTTCCGGCTGACCAGCGCTTGCTGCGGAGACCGGGTAGAACGATGCCAGACGCGCTCCGGCAGTTCGTCGCGGAGACCTGGGTCTTCCGCAGGCAGGAGGAACTGGAGGCGGGGCTGCGCTTCGCCCGATTGGCGGGAGCGCTCGAGCAACTGGCCACGCCCGAAACGCTGGTGGAACTCGCGAGCCGCGCTGCGGAGGACGAACGGCGCCACGCGGGCATGTGCGAGCTGATGGCGCGCACCTACGGACAAAAGGTAATGCCCCCCGTTCCCCTGGTGGCGCGGGAGACTGCCCCGCAAGCCCTCGGCTTCCGTGAGCGCGTGCTCTACGAAGTCGTCGCCGCCTGCTGCATCTCAGAGACGGAGAGCACGGCCGGGTTGACCTCGGTGCTGGCCGTGGACGGACCACCCCGGGTGCGCGCGGTGCTTCGAGACATCCTTCGGGACGAGGTCGCGCACAGCCGGTTGGGGTGGGGCTACCTCGCGCATGCAGCCAAATCGGGCTCCGTGGCGTTCCTGTCGCCGTACCTGCCTGAGATGCTGGAGGAGAGCGTGTCGCCCAGGCTCTTCGCGAAGGGCCTGTCCGATGCGGAGGGTTCCATGCTCCTGGCGCACGGCGTGTTGCCGCATGAGCGGAAGCTCGAGGTGTTCGTCCAGGCCCTGCACGACGTCGTCTTTCCCGGGCTGGAACGGTGCGGAGTGGACACCACTCCCGGACGGCAGTGGGTGGAGCATTGTCGCCGGTCAGGAGCGTAGCGGGCCCTGCTACGCTGGCGGCATGGTGCTCAAGATTGTCCAGGCAGGGGACCCGGTGCTGCGTCGGAAGGCGCGCGATTTGACGCCGGAGGAGATTGCCAGCCCGGAGACGGCGCGGCTCATCGAGCAGATGCGCGACACGATGCGGGACGCACCCGGCGTCGGGCTGGCGGCGCCCCAGGTGGGCGTGGGCCTGCGAGTCGTCGTCATCGAGGACCGGCCCGAGTATCAGGCCGGCCTCTCGGAGAGCGAGCGGGCGGCGCGAGGACGGAAGCCCGTTCCCTTCCACGTGCTCATCAATCCCAGGCTGGTGGTGGAGGACGCGGCACCCGCGGAGTTCCACGAAGGGTGTCTGAGTGTGTCGGGCTTCGCGGCCCTGGTGCCCCGCGCCTGCGCCGTGCGCGTGGATGCACTCGATGAGCACGGCCAGCCCGTGACGGTCCAGGCCCGGGGCTGGTACGCGCGCATTCTCCAACACGAGCTGGACCACCTGGACGGCACGCTCTACGTGGACCGGATGGAGACACGGAGCTTCACCACCGCGGAGAACCATCGCCGGTACCAGGCGGGGCGCAGCACCGAGGAGCTGCGCGCCGAGCTGGGGCTGCCAGTGCCCGACAAGGGGTAGGGCACGACGTCTTTCGCGTCAGCCTTCGCGGCCGTGCGCCGCGGCCTTCAACTGGGCCGTGTCGACGCGGACGAAGATGGAATCACCCACCGCGGTCAGCGTCTCGCCCGCGAAGACTTCGCAGAGGACTCGGCTCTTGCGTCCGACTTCGCCCTCGACGCGTGCACGGAGGGTGAGCGGGACGCCCATGGGCGTGGGTTTGATGAACTTCACGCCCAGGCTTCCGGTGACGCATTCGATGGCCGGCGAGCTGCCAGGTGAGCGGCCCTCGGCGCGGTAGTGGTACGCCATGGCCGTCCAGTTCGAGTGACAGTCGACCAGCATGGCAATCAGACCGCCGTAGACGAGCTCCGGCCAGCCGCTGTACCGGGCATCGGGCGTGTGGCGTGCCACCACGTGGATGCCGTCCTCATCCCAGTAGCTTTGGATGTGCAGGCCGTGAGGGTTCTTGGTGCCGCAGCCGTAGCAGATGCCTTCTGGCGCGACGACTTCTTGGAGAGATGAGGTTTCCATGTGGGGCCCTGACTGCAAGGGAGGCGCAACGATGCGCACATCCTGGCCCAGCAGGGGCCTTTCGTCGCGTGTCTCGTCCATGCCCAGGATAGTGTCCGTGTCGATGCTCACTGAAGTCCAGGCAGGTCCCTACACCGTCCGAGGCGTGTCCGTGGGCGGCGTGTACACGTCGCTCCAGGTCCCCGAACTGGACGTAGTGCTCGACGTGGGGCTACCCATTCGCTCCTTCTGTGGCTCGGACCGCATCTTCTTGAGCCACGCGCACCCGGACCATGCCAGCGGGCTCGGCTCGCTGCTCGGCATCCGTCGGCTCATCGGCAAGGGGGCACCCCAGGTCTTCCTGCCCGCGGAGATCGAGGAGAACGTCCAGGCGTCGCTCGCCGTGATGTCGCGGCTGCACCACACCTCCATGGAGGTGCACACCGTGCCGATGTTGCCAGGGGACGTGCGGCCCCTGGGGCAAGGTCTGTTCGTTCGCGCATTCCGGACGCATCACCCGGTGCCGTCGCTCGGCTACCAGTTCTTTCGCCGTGTCGCGAAGCTCCGGCTCGAGCACCAGTCACTCCCGCCTCAGGAAATCGCCAGGCGGCGGCAAGCAGGCGAAGCGCTCTTCGACGAAGTGGAGCGGCTGGAGTTGGCCTATGCCACCGATACCCTGTCCCGCGTCCTGGACACGGAGCCAGGCCTCTTCGACTCGCGCGTGCTCATCCTCGAGTGCACCTTCGTCGACGCGCGCCACTCCGTGCAGGACGCTCAGGCGAAGGCGCATCTCCACGTGGACGAACTCCTCGCGCGCGCGGACCAGTTCCGCAACGAGGCCCTGGTCCTGATGCACTTCAGCCAGGCGCTTCCTCCTGAATCCGTCCACGCCACGTTGCGCGCGCGACTGCCGCCGTCGCTGGCCGAACGCGTCCGCGTCTTCGCTCCCGAAGCGGGCCGTTGGTTCGGGTGAGCCGTGCCCGTGAAGTACGTGTCAGAGCGCCAGACCCCGTATGGCAACTCCGCGGCGGTGGTGCAGCAGTGACCTCCCGTCACTGTGTTGCACATGAATCGCGACTCGCCACGGCATACCTGTTAAAGCGCGGCGCATGAGCACGTCATCGCCCAGGCATGTTCTCGTGGCTGGGGCTGGAATTGGTGGACTCACGCTGGCTTGCGCGCTTCGGCGCGCGGGCCTCTCCGTCACTGTCTTCGAGCGCTCCGACGCCTTGAAATGGGTGGGCGCGGGCCTCACGGTTCAGATGAACGCCTCGGCGGCCCTGCGCCGCATCGGCCTGTGTGACGAGGTGGCCCAGGCCGGTGCGTGTCCCACGGACAGCGCGATTCTGAAGCCGTCGGGTTCGGCGCTCACGCGGCTTCCGGTGACTCGGATTCAGGAGGAGCTGGGGCTGCCTCTGGTGTGTGTCCACAGGGCGCGGCTCCAGTCCGTGCTGATGGCCCATGCCGGGGAGGAGAACGTCCGGCTGGGGCTCACCGTGACGGCGTTTCACGACGATGGCCAGACGGTGACGGTGCGGTTGTCGGACGGCAGCTCGGTGACGGGCGATGCGCTGGTGGGGGCGGACGGGCTGCGCTCGGTGGTGCGTGGGGCGCTGCTGGGCGACGCGCCGCTGCGCTATTCGGGCTACACGAGCTGGCGGGGCGTGTGCCCAGACGTCCCGAGCGCGACGCCGGGACTTGTTTCAGAGACGTGGGGGCGTGGGGCGCGCTTCGGTGTGGTGCCCATTGGCTTCGGGCAAACGTACTGGTTCGCCACGCAGAATGCTCCGGCCGGAGAGCAGGATGCCCCCGGGGAGACACGGGCCCGGTTGCAGTCCCTCTTCGGCGGGTGGCACGCGCCCATCGCGGACCTGATTGCCGCGACGGACGAAGCGAACATCATCCGCACGGACATCCACGACCGGCCGCCTGCCAGCCGCTGGAGCCGGGGCCGGGTGACTTTGTTGGGAGACGCCGCGCACCCGATGACGCCCAACATGGGGCAGGGCGGGTGTCAGGCCATCGAGGATGCCGTGGTGCTGGCCGAGCTGCTGGCCGGGGAGGGCCCCGTGGACGCGGCGCTGGCGGCCTACGAGCAACGTCGGCTCGGGCGTGCCAACAGCTTCGTGACGCGTTCATGGAGCCTGGGGCGCGTGGCCCAGTGGGAGAGTTCAGCGGGGCGCTTCATTCGTAATGCGCTCTTCCAACTCGTGCCTCAAGGGTTCGCCGCCCGGCAGGTCCGAGCGTTGGTGCGCGACGCCGAGTAGGGCTCTCGAGGAGCGGTTTCTAGAGGTCCAGTCCAAGCAACGCCCCCGCGAACGGGCCGTCGAGCGAAACCGTGAATGCGGCCGCATCAGGAGCCGGCTGCAGCCCGTCCGCCTGTTCGAAGTAGCGCGTATAGCCCCCATGGACGCGCGCATGCACGTAGCGACTCAGCTTGACCTGGATCGCAGCCAGTCCGCCCGCGCCGAAGGCCCACTTGCGCATGCGGCCCTCGTAGAAGTTGTTCCCGCCAATGGGGGTGTAGCCCGGCTCCCCTGGCTGCACCTGACCAATCTGCCCCGTGGGCAATGAGACCTCCGCCGCGCTGCCGAACGCGCTCACCCCGAGCGTCACGTTTCGTGTCAGCGAGAACCGCTTCTCCAGCCCCGGCCGCAGCGCCAGTACCTGGACGTCACCACCCGCCAGGTACCAGTCGATGCCGTTCGTCCACCACCAGTCGCTCCGTTCGGAGCCACGGACGAGGTTGAAGTGGAGTCCGCCGGAAAGGCGCGCGGCTCCGCTTCGGGCGTTCACCGTCTTCACCCGTGAACGCAGCGTTGGCACCTCCGTCGCGGGATGCCGCATCGGAGACAGCGTCCCGCCGACCTCCACCGCGAGCTGTGGCGGCGGGAGCGTCGCTTCCTGCTCTGGGGGCGGCTCTGCTCCCAGGGCTGGAGAGGACAGGCAGGCAGACATCAGCAAGCCGATGGTGGACACCGCGCGAGTGATGCACATGGGGCTTCCTCCCGGGGGGATGAATGCTTCCGCCGGAACCATGGTGGAAGTCCCGGCCCCCCAGGGCTGTTTCGCGGTGGAACCCGGGCCTGCTCAGAGCCCGGCCACCTTCGCCGCGCTCGTCACCACGTAGTCCATCGCCAGCTCCTGCTGCGAGCGGGGCGACGCCGTCAGCTCGAAGCGGACGATGCCATCCTCGCTGACGCGCGCGGGCGCGGGCTTCGTGCTCTCCCTCTGCAACTGGATTTCCACCGACTCCACCTCGGAGACGGGAATCCGCTCCTCGATGGCCACCGGCACCGACTTCGCGCCCATGTTGGAGAGGAACAGTCGCACCTTGTGCGTCGTCACCTTGCGGCCGGTGAGCCGGCTGGTCTCCCGTCCCACGTCCTCCGTTCGTGCCACGCGCAGCGCGTCCTCGCTGCCGAAGCCCAGCTTCACGCGCTCGCCCTTGCCGGTGAAACGCAGCTGCGCACGCCCCACATAGCCGTGAGTGCGCACCAGCTTCACGGGGCCCGCGAGCAACACCGTGGGGCCCGTGTTGTCGAACCGGGCCACCCGGTGCACCAGGGGGGACTGCTCCGGCATGGCCACCAGCTCGGAGGCAGCGGGCGCGGTGAACTGGAACAGGGGCACGCGGTAGGGCTCGCCGTCCGGTGGCACGCTGGCCCGATGCGGGGCCGTCACCGTCAGCGGTTCACCTCCGTCGTCCATGCCCGGTAGCGCATCGTCCCGTCGGGCAGCGCCGGCCTCGCCCGCGGTCTGGATGACCTCCTCACGGATGGCCACCTCCACCACCTGCTTCTCGCGCTCCGTCTTGTCCCGCAGCCACAGCCGGTCCTCCTGGAGCCGCGGCGGCGTGGCGCCCAGCGTGGGGCGCGCGGTGGAGAACGCCAGCTCCACGTCCTTCCACTCCTCACCGGTGCGCTGCCAGACGACGGCCTCGCACTCCAGTGTGACGGACTCACCGGAGGCTTCGCGGGACAGCGTTGCGCGGTAGGACGGCCGCCAGGCCGTGCAGGGCACCAGGTACGTGACGGACAGCGTGGCGGGCCCGCCCGTGGGGTGGCCCACCTCCAGCTCGGCCTGGGTGTCGACCGTTGGCTCCAGGAGCTCGACAGCCGTCTGCGAGGCCCGTGCTTCGTCGAACTGTTCCCGCAGTCGCAGCGTCCGGCGCTCAGCCTCTCGGAGCGCCGAGTCCGCCGACAGTTGCTCGCGGCGCACCGTCTCCAACTGCTCCCGCCACGTCTCCGGCCGCGACTGTCCGGCGCCTGCCTGCTCGGAGATGGCGCGGTGGACATCGGCGCGCGCGGTGTCCAACAGCCGCAGCCGCGCCGCCAGCCGGGTTTCGTCCGCGACCACGCGCCGGAGCTCCTGCTCCAGCTCCGCGACGCGCTTTCCGAGCGCCGTGCGGTGTTCGCGCTCGGCCTCGGGTGGTTGCGGCTTCGTCGCCCGGCGGATGCGTGCCTGGGAGATGGTGCCACCCGCGACCTTCGCCTGGAGCGAGCGGTCCACGGCGAGCGGGGACAGTCCCTGGATGACCAGTCGCTGCGTTCCCACGGACAGGGGAATCTCCCCCCGCCGCTCGACGAGCGCCCGGTCCTCGAGGACGGTGACCTTGACCACGGGCAGGATGAAAGGGGTGCCCATCATGTCCTCCGGTTGCCGCCGCCGAGCATCTTGTTGCCCGGAATCTTGACCGTCCATGTCGCCTTCAGCGTCTGCGCTTCACCTGGCTGGAGCACCACGCGCCACGCCCGCTCGCCCTCCACCTTCGCTTCACCGGGCAAGGGCAGGCGCTTCTGCCAGAGCGGGGCCACTTCCAATTCCTCCACCTTGATGTCCTTCTCCGTATTGACGGGAACGGTGGGCACGCGCTCGCACACCTCGACCAGGACGCGATTGCTGAGCCGGTTGGCCAGCTCCACCGACACGTGGTGCGTCAGCATCGTCGAGCCGCCGAACATGCCGCCCATGGCCTCGTCGAACCGCGTGTTGCGCGCGACCTTGATGGATTCCTCCACACCGAGCCCCAGCCGCTGCGTCGAGCCCGGGGCCATGGTGGGCAGGGGGGACGTCATCAGGAACTCGTTCTCCAGCGTGACGTCCACGGGACCCGCCAGCAGCGGATACGGCGTCCGGTTCTCCACGCGCACCGTGCGGAACGCACGCGACTCCACGGAGGGGACGCAGACGTATTCCGCGGACAGCCCCACTGGCACGGACAACACCGGCACGGTGTGCCACGCTCCATCCGAAGGCACGTCCGCGCGCGTCTCTACATCGAAGCGCGCATCGAAGTGAGGCGAGGACGTGCGTGGCGGCTGGGACCACGCCGGCGCGGGGGCCGCCCATATGGAAGAGGTCTCCTGCAGACTCAGGGCGACTCGCACGGTGATGTCGATCTGCGCGTGGACCTCCGCCAGGGCCACCAGCTCCTGGGTGACGTGCCCGGGGCGCGGTTGCAGCCTGCCACGCGCGCCCTGGTCATCCGCGGGCGGCATGGTCAGGCGGTCGTAGTCCAACAATGCGTCGGAGGGCTCCTGCCTCGGAGGTGTTCGCTCGCCGCCACCACCACCACCGCCCAGCGAGGCGGTATCCATGCTGAGCCCGTCTGCGTCATCGTCGAATGAACTCTCGGGCGCCTCCTCGAGTTCGGCCGGAGGTGGCGGTCGGCGCGCGCGCGACATCAAGCCACCGCCTCGCGCTCGCGCTCGCGATGTCGTCTCCTCGTCCTCGGGGGCAGCGGCACTGGGACGCATCGGAGCACTTCGAGGGGCCGCCGCCGGCGGAGGCGGTGGCGCGGCCGCTTCCGGCATGGCGAAGTCGGGCTTGGGCGCGATGGGCACGGCACTGCGCTTGTTCTTCTGGGGCTGCTCGAGGCCGGCGGGCATGGGCTCGGGTTCGGCTAGGAGCTCAGGCTGAACCGGCGTGGGCGACCGCGTGGCGTCGTAGCCCGCGAACAGCTCATCGAGCCCCGGTGGCGCCTCCCTCCAGCCCGAACGCGCGGGAGCCGGTTGATGGCGGCCAATGCGCAGCGCCTTCAGCTCGGGGACTTCCGCATGCCGGGCGAGGTCCGCGGTGGAGACGGCGAGCTTCACCCCCGTCCAGTCCTCGCCGGTGCGCTGGAGCACGGAGGCGCGCATGCGCAGCGTTCCCTCTTCCAGCGTTCGCGGCAGGCGCAAGTCGTAGGTGGGCACCCAGCGCGCCCCCTGGACGGCGTATTCGAGCGCGAGCCGCGCCCCCGGATCCGCGGGAAGGGGGCCCGACAGCGTCAGCACGACCGCGCGGTACACGCGGGCGCGCTGGCCTCGCACGGACGAAGAGGCTTCGGCGACGCGGTTGCGCCGCAAGCGCAGCTCGGCTTCGGCGTCACGCTGCTGCCGCTCCAGGTCCAGCTTCCGCGAATGGAGCGCGGCGAGCTCGGTGTCCACGAAGGACATGAGCGACAGCATCGCGGACACGGGGGCGTCCCGGGGCTCCTGCGCTTCCTTCGGCCGGGGCGGAAACCCGGGGGACAGCTTCGACAGCGCATCCAGTTCCTGACCCACGCGCGCGAGCTGTTGGGTGAGGTCGGAGAGGCGGTGCTCGGCTTCCTCCAAGGCGCGGTGCTCCGCGGGCACGTCGACTTCTGGCGGAAGCTGGACGTCATAGGTGGGACGAAGGTCGCGCACGGCGAGTCCCGACGGGCCGTGCACCACGGACGCCCGGAGCGAGCCGGGTTGCAACGACAGGGGCAGTCCATTGATTCGCACCTGCGTGGGCAACATCCCTCCCGCCGTGGGAATCGTGGCGACCCGCGTACAAAGCGCCCCCTCCGCGTGGACGGTGACGGCTTCGAGGTTCGATGTGACGACGAGCATGGCTGCTCACCGTAATCGAGGTGTCTGATAAAAATCAGTCCCCCCGGACAAAAGGCACCAACCCGTGAGGTCGGGATGCCCTTGGGCCGGATTGACGACACGCTGCATTGGAGCTAGCGCGCCTCAGCTCTTCTCGGTGCTCGCCACGGGCGGAGATTGGGGCCGTTGACGCTTCAAGGGGCGGCCCACGCAGTCACGCCCCGGCTTCGGCTCGCGGGTGCTGTGTGGGCGGTACTCCCAATGCCAGGGCTCGGAGCGCACCGTGCGCTTGAATCCGAAGCGGCATGCATTCGACACGAGCCAGTCATAGGTCGGTGTCTTGACACCGCCGATGACCAGGTCCACCGCGAGGCCTCGCTGATGGTTGGAGCGCCCGGGCCGTGCCGCCTGGGGCCCCTTGCCCTTGCGGTAGCGCTCATAGAGCCGGCGCTGCTTCGCGGGGGAGCGGTAGCCGCTGTGGACCCAGAGGTAGATGTTCTTCGAACGCGCTTCGGCCTTCATCCGCCGGTACGCGTCCGCGGCGTCGGTATGAAGCAACTGGCCGTTCTTGAGACGAACGAGCCGACTGCCCTTCGCCTCACTTCGCCGGGGCTTTGCGTCGCCGGCGACGGCTTGGGGCGCGAAAAGACACAGGAGGATGAAGACTCCCCAGCGGAGCAGCGCGAGCGACATGTTTGGAAGCCGGCCCCGTGGCCGGAATCCGAACTTTCGCGCGTCTGTGCCTCGACGCAAGCAGACGGGAGGGCGAGCGCCTGTTCAGAACAGTTTCAATTGCGCGTCCGGAGTCTTCACTTCGCGCGGAGGCAACGGCTGGAATCCATGTGCGCGGGCCCACGTCTCGCTGGGGCCCGTCCAATGGTGTGACGCCATCCGGACGTGGTCGCGCTCGTCGAAGGTGACGCCCTCCGCCTCCAGGGCCTCGCGCTGTCCGTAGCCGGAGGTGCTGATGCCACCCGTGCGGTTGATGACGCGTTGCCAGGGCACGCTGTCCGCGCGGGCGCCCAACGCGCCCAGTGCATGTCCCACGACGCGGGCATCGCAGCCATCACCGACGATGACGGCGATGTCCCCATATGTGGCCACCTGCCCAGGTGGCACTTGCGTGGTGACGGTGTAGATGCGCTCGAAGTAGTCGCGCTCGTCGCGTGGCGGTGTGGACATGCGGGAAGGTTCAGCCGCTGCGCGAGCCCAGTCCAGTGGCTTCGCCCGCGCGCAGGCGCTCATGCAGGGTACGGGTGAGCAGGTACCAGAACTGCACGTTGCCCACGCTGAGGATGTCGCCGTCGCGCAGCACGGCCTCGCGGCCACCCAGGGAGCGGGCGTTGAGGAAGGTGCCGTTGGTGGAGCCCAGGTCCTGCACGGTGCAGCGCTGGTCGGCTTCGTTCCACCGCAGCTCCGCGTGCATCTTGGACACGGACGCGTCGTCGACGACCAGGTCGCAGTCCATGCGGCGGCCAATGCGCAGCCGGTCGGTGGCGTTGAGCGGCGGCAGGGTGGCCACGCGCAGGTGTTCGAACTCGAACAGCAAGGCCAGCATGCCCTGTTCGATTTCCGAGGGCGCCGCCATGCGGGTGGGGGCGAGCACGGCGGTCGAGGCCTCGGAAGGCGGGCGCTGGATGAGTGCAAAAGGCCCCAGTTGACGCTGGAAGGCACTGGGGGGCAGGGCGGCACCGAGCCCGCGCAATTCCTGGACGGACAGCACGGGGGCAGACTAGCGGGTCAAAGGGCGCGCGCCCAGCCCATCCCCCCGTTCCCTGTACGGGTTTCATTGACCAACTTGTCAGTGGTTCCTTACATTGGGCTTTTGTTTGGTCGCGGGGGCCGGGCTCCGGAAGAGGAGCGCCGGCCCTCCATCTTATTTGAACCTGGGAGTGGTGGAAGGAGCTGTGTCGATGAGCAGCGGGAGCGACAACATCCCGATGACCCCGTCCGGACTGCGCAAGCTGAAGGAGGAACTGAAGCACCTCCAGTCCGTCGAGCGGGGGAAGATCTCGCGCGAGATCGAGGTCGCTCGCGCACATGGTGACCTGCGTGAGAACGCGGAGTACCACGCGGCGAAGGAGAAACAGTCGCACATCGAGGGGCGCATCCTGACCCTCAACGACTGGATTGCCCGCGCGGAGGTCATCGACCCAAAGAAGCTCGGCGGCGACAAGGTCATTTTCGGGGCGACGGTGGACCTGCTCGATACCGAAACCGACAAGCCGGTGAGCTACCGGCTCGTGGGGGAGATCGAGGCAGACCTGAAGAAGCGGTGGATTGCCGTCACCTCGCCGGTGGCGCGCGCGCTCATCGGTAAAAAGGTGGGCGACATCGCCACGGTGCAGAGCCCCGGCGGCGTGCGCGAGCTGGAAGTCCAGGAGATCCGCTTCGAGGAGCCCGAGGAAGAGGCCCCGGCGAGCGGGAGCTGAGCCTCGGAGGTCGCAGTGAGTTGCCGGGGGAGCGGGCCAGGGCTCGCTTCCCCGGTCTCGTTTTGTGGGAGACGTCATCCCCGTTCCGTAGGATGTACGGCGGAACCCCCGCGTGAACCACCCGCTCGCCAGCCTTGTTGGACCCCTCCGGTACGTGTGCCAGCGCGACTTCGCGATGCTGGCCACGGTGAAGTCGTTGCGCCCGGTGTTGGAGCGCGCGCTGGCGGGGGCCAGTGGCGTGGATGCACGGGCACTGGACCACTTGAGGGCCGC
The DNA here is from genome assembly GCF_006518205.1 of Myxococcus sp. CA005. Lineage (NCBI taxonomy): Bacteria > Pseudomonadati > Myxococcota > Myxococcia > Myxococcales > Myxococcaceae > Myxococcus > Myxococcus sp. CA005. The sequence continues at coordinate 20,763 of NZ_SRLV01000033.1, forward strand.
GCTGCCCGACGTGGACCACGCCATGCCCGAGCGCCGCAAGGCCGCGCTGCGGCGAGTCGTGGCCGGGCTGAAGGTCAGCGGGGTGGAGCTGCCCGCGGAGTTGCACGGCGTGACGATGGAGGGTGCGGTTCCGGCTCGGCCGAGGTCCACACAGGGCGCTCCGGTGGGTGCGGGAGGCACGACGCCTCCGGGGTATGTGCCGCCCTGGAAATCGGCGGAGCCACTGCCCACGTCGGGCCCGCGGCCGGACGCACCTCGAGGACCGGCTTCGCGTGGAGCCTCGGCCCCTGCGCGCGGGAGCGGCGTTGAGGGCCCCATGCCGCGCATGAGTCCTGATGCGCCGCGGGGGCGTCAGGCCGGAATGGACTCGGAGCTCCTGCCTGCCCGTCCACCGCGGATGGCGCCGACGACGCAGCCTCCGCAGGCGAACGTCACCGCGCCGCAGCCCGCCACCGGGCGGCAGGGCGCGCCGTCGTCTCGGGCGAAGCCGGGGCTCCGTCAGGCCGCGCTCGACACGGGGCCAGAGGCGGTTCCCGGAGCGAAGACGCGCAAGGAGAAGGCCCAGCGAAAGAAGAAGCGGGCGGTCGCGGCGGAGGCCTCTCGCTCCGAGGCGAAGCTCCTCTCCATCGCGCCGCGCTCCGGGCCGCTGGCGTCGCCGCTGAAGACGCTGGGCAAGCGGCTGGGACCCAGGCTCGTCTCGGCGCTCGACAAGAAGGGGCTGCGCCGCATGGGCGACATCCTCTTCATGCTGCCGCGCTGCTACGAGGACCGCCGCCAGTTGCGCACCATCGCCGAACTGGAGCCCGGCGAGCGAGGCGTCACGGTGGGCATCGTCAAGGTGGCCGACTTCGTGCCGGGCCGTCAGGGCCGGCGCATGTTCCGCGCCGTCGTGGGGGACCGCTCGGGCAGCATCGCCGCCACGTACTTCAACGCGGGCCCCTGGTTGAAGAGCCGGTTCACCGTGGGCAAGCGCATCGTCCTCTCCGGCGAGGTCCGCGCCACCATGTCGGGCCGGGAGATGCCCCATCCGGAAATCGAACCGGCGGAGGACATCGAGTCCACGACGTCGGTCCACTTCAACCGCATCGTCCCCGTGTATCCGGGCTTCGAGCGCGGCGAGCAGCGCTCGTTCCGCGAGCTGACCTCCCGCGTGGGCGAGCAGTACGCGCACGAACTGGATGACCCGCTGCCCGCCGACCTGCGCCGCCGCTTGGACCTGATGGGCCTGCCGGACGCGCTGCGCTTCATCCACTTCCCGCCAGGGGACGCGGACCTGGAGGCGCTCGATGCGCACCAGAGCCCCGCGCACCGGCGGCTCGCCTTCGACGAGCTGTTCTTCCTCCAACTGGGCATGGCGCTCAAGCGGCAGGGCGTGAAGGCGGAGGTCGGCATCTCCTTCGACGTGTCCGAGCCCCGGCTGGCGAAGGCGCGCAACGCGCTGCCGTTCCAGCTCACCGGCGCGCAGGCGCGGGTGGTGGAGGAGCTCTGCTGGGACATGGCGCGCCCGGAGCCCATGAACCGGCTGGTCCAGGGAGACGTGGGCAGCGGCAAGACGGCGGTGGCCATGGTCTCCGCCCTCATCGCGCTGCAGGCCGGCTACCAGGTGGCCGTCATGGCGCCCACGGAAATCCTCGCTGAGCAGCACGAGCGCAACTTCCGCAAGGTGATGGAGCCGCTGGGCTACCGCGTGGGCCTGGTGAGCGCGGCGGGCACGGCGAAGGCCAAGCGCCAGGTGCGCGAGGCCGTGGCCCGAGGCGAAGTTCATCTGGCCGTGGGCACGCACGCGCTCCTTCAGGCAGACGTCTCTTTCGACCGCCTGGGCCTGGTCGTCATCGACGAACAGCACCGCTTCGGCGTGCTCCAGCGCCACACGCTGATGAGCAAGGGGCCCAAGCCGGATGTGCTGGTGATGACGGCCACGCCCATTCCCCGCACGCTGGCCATGACGCTGTACGGCGACCTGGACTTGTCCGTCATCGACCAGCTTCCGCCGGGCCGCACGCCCATTCAGACGCGGGTGTTCAACGACAAGCAGCGCGCGCTCGTCTATGAGTCCGTGGGCGCGCAACTGGCCAAGGGGCACCAGGCCTACGTCGTCTACCCGCTGGTGGAGGAGTCGGAGAAGCTGGACCTGGAGGACGCCACGCGCGGCGTGGAGAAGCTCCGGAAGGTGTTCCCCGACGCGAAGGTGGGGCTGCTGCACGGACGGATGAAGGCGGAGGAGAAGGACTCCGTCATGGAGGACTTCCGCGAGAAGCGCCTGCACCTGCTCGTCTGCACCACGGTGGTGGAGGTGGGCGTGGACGTGCCCAACGCCTCCGTGATGGTGGTGGAATCCGCCGAGCGCTTCGGCCTGTCACAGCTTCACCAGCTCCGGGGCCGGGTGGGGCGCGGCGCGGCGGCGAGTTTCTGCCACCTGGTGGCCGGAAGCGCCCGCTCCTGGGAGTCCGCCGAGCGCCTGACGGTGATGGAGCAGAGCAGCGACGGCTTCGTCATCGCGGAGAAGGACCTGGAGATTCGAGGCCCGGGTGAATTCCTGGGCACGCGCCAGAGTGGCCTGCCCGAGCTCGCGGTGGCCAACCTGGCGCGGGATGGCGACCTGCTCTCCATGGCGCAGTCCGAGGCCCGGCGCATCCTGGAGAAGGACCCGGACATGAAGGCGAAGGAGAACCAGGGCCTCGTGAAGGCGCTCGAGGAACGCTGGGAAGGGCGGCTCGCGCTCGCACGGGTGGGGTAGGGCGCCTGCCATGATTAGGCTAGGGGCATGGGTGACTGGGGAAGGGCCGACTACCTGTCGCGGCACGGCATCAAGGACGCGCGAGTCCTGGAGGCCATCGCTCGGCTGAACCGCGCGGACTTCGTGCCGGAGGACCTGCGCGAAGAGGCGAGCGCGGACTCGCCGCTGCCCATCGGGCATGGGCAGACCATCAGCCAGCCCTACGTCGTGGCGCTGATGACGGAGGCGCTCCAGCTCCAGGGGGACGAGCGCGTCCTCGAAATCGGCACCGGCTCGGGCTACCAGACGGCGCTGCTGTCCCTGCTGTGCAGAGAGGTCTACTCCGTGGAAATCGTCCCCGAGCTGGCCCAATCGGCGCGAGAGGTGTTGGGGCGGCAGGGCTTCGAAAACGTCTCGTTCCGGGAAGGAGACGGCTCACTGGGCTGGCCGGACCAGGCGCCCTTCGACGCCATCCTCGCCGCCGCGGCGCCACCAGACGTTCCGCTTCAGCTCCTTTCACAGCTCAAGCCGGGCGGGCGCATGATCATTCCGGTGGGGCCAAGGGGGGGCACCCAGCAACTGTTGCGCATCCAGCGAGCCCTCCGGCCCGGAGAGGTGCCCCAGGTGGAGTCCCTGCTGTCGGTTCGCTTCGTTCCCATGACGGGGCAGCCGCTCTCGCAGGGGTGACCTCCTGGGCTCGGGTGGCTCCTGACCCAGCGAGGCGGGAGGCAGGCTCTCTGTCCGCTTGCTCGCCATGTCGGCGGCGGCCCGCTAACGTTCGCACATCATGATTATCTGTCCGCTCTGTGACCACGTTCAGCCCGAAGGGACGGAGTGCGACGTCTGCGGCAAGCGGTTCCCCGCGGCCGTGGCGGAGACCGCGCCCATCGCGACGTTGCCGGAGCTGGAGGTGACACCGCATGCCGGAGGCCGCGCGCCGGTGGTCGCGGCCGTGTTGCCCGACCTGGACGTGACGCGGCTCCGTTCCGGGCCCGATCTGCCGGCGCAGGTGGTTCCCGACCTGCAACTGACACGCGCCAGGGACATGGGGGCCGTTCCGGTGACGCCCATGCCCGAGCTGGACACCGGGCGTGCCCCGGACGATGGCGTTCGCACCGCCGCGCCGCTGGGCGCCGTCGTCTGCCGTTACTGCCGCATCACCCAGGCCGAGGGGCTGCTCTGCGACAACTGCGGCATGCGCCTGCCTCGGGCGAAGCCCACCGTGGCAGCGGCGCCTGGGAGACCTTCTGGCGACGACGATGGCTGGCGCTCTTGCGCATCGTGTCATACTCGCGTGCGGCCCGGTAAGGCCTGTCCGGAGTGTGGCACGCGGGCACAGGAGGAGGCATGAGCGAGGAGTCGGCTTCGGATTTCCGCGCGGAGTACGCGTGCAGTGAGGGCTGTGACTTTCGCGCCTCGCTGATGGACGTGGTGTACCGGTGCCCGCGCTGCGGCGGCCTGCTGGAGGTCGCGCACGACGTGAAGGCCCTGCGCACGGTCTCCGCGGCGGAATGGAAGCGCCGTTTCGAGACGCGCTTCGGCTCCGCGCGCCTGCCGGATGGCTCGGGCGTCTGGGGCAAGCGGGAGTGGGCGTATCCGCAGCTCCCGGCGGAGGACATCGTCTCGCTCGGCGAGGGCCGCGTGCCGCTCAAGCCGTTGCCGCGCATGGCGGCGGAGCTGGGGCTGGCCGCGCTGGACTTGAAGGAGTGCGGCGTCTCGCCCACGGGCAGCTTCAAGGACTGGGGGATGACGGTCCTGGTCTCCGCGGTGAAGCACATGCGTGCCCGGGGCGTTCCGCTGCGCGCGGTGGCGTGTGCCTCCACGGGCGACACGTCCGCGGCGCTCTCGGCCTACTGCGCGGCGGCGGGGATTCCGGCGGTGGTGTTCCTGCCGCGCGACAAGGTGTCGCTCGCGCAGCTCGTGCAGCCCATTGCCAATGGGGCGCGGGTGCTGTCGCTGGACACGGACTTCGACGGCTGCATGAAGCTGGTGCAGGCGGTGACGGCGGACACGGGGCTGTACCTGGCCAACTCGATGAACTCGCTGCGCATCGAAGGCCAGAAGATGGTCGCCGTGGAGCTCTGCCAGGACCTGGGCTGGGAGCCGCCGGACTGGGTGGTGATTCCCGGCGGCAACCTGGGCAACGCCAGCGCCTTGGGCAAGGGCTTCGAGCTGATGCTGTCGCTGGGGCTCATCACCCGCCGGCCGCGCATCGCCGTGGCTCAGGCCCAGAAGGCCAACCCGCTGGTGCGCTCGTTCCGGGGCGGCTTCCAGGAGCTGGTGCCCCTGCAGGCCGAGCCTACCCTGGCGTCGGCCATCCAGATTGGCAACCCGGTGTCATTCAAGCGCGCGGTGAAGGTGCTCAAGGCGTTCGACGGCGTGGTGGAGGACGCCAGCGAGTCCGAGCTGGCCAACGCCGCCGCGCGGGCGGACCGCGAGGGAACCTTCACCTGTCCGCACACGGGCGTGGCGCTGGCGGCGCTGGAGAAGCTGGTGGCGCAGGGCGTGATTGCCCGGGGCTCGCGCGTGGCGGTGGTGTCCACCGCGCACGGCCTGAAGTTCGCCGACTTCAAGGTGGGCTACCACCGCGGCTCGCTGGCGGAGGTGACGAGCCAGTTCGCCAACCCGCCCGTGGAGCTGCCCGCGACGCTGGACGCGGTGAAGGGCGCGCTGGCGGACCTGGGCTGAACCACGGGCCCGGTCCGCCCGGCGAGAGGCGCGTCAGTCCGGCTGGAGCGGGACGCGCTTCTCGATGGTGAGCCCGAAGCCCGCGAGCCCGCGGTAGGTGACGTCCGAGTTGGTCATCACCTGGAGCGTGTGGATGCCCAGGTCCGTGAGAATCTGGCAGCCCATGCCCAGGTCACGCGACTCCTGCGGGCCACGCGTGGGGCCGCTGCTGCCGTCGTTGTTGCGCTTGTGGTGGATGCCGAAGTCGTCCCCGTGCATGCCTGGCAGGTACACCAGCACGCCGGAGCCTTCGCGGGCGATGCGCGCCAGCGCCTGATCCAGCAGCACGTTGCAGTTGCACGACGGGGAGCCGAACACGTCACCCAGGGCACAGGCCGCGTGCAGGCGCACCAGGGTGCTGGGCCGCGACGCCGGGTCGCCCTTCACCAGGACCAGGGACTTCACGCCGTCGGGCAGCCACGAATAGGTGAGGGCGGTGAACTCACCGTAGCGGGTGTTGACGGTCTGCTGGCCGGGCTCGCGGCGCACCAGCCGGTCCTTCCGGCGGCGGTATTCGATGAGGTCGGCGATGGTGATGAGCGACAGCTTGTGCTCGCGGGCGAAGACCTTGAGGTCCGGCATCCGCATCATGGTGCCGTCGTCCTTCACCAGCTCGCAGAGGATGCCGGAGGCGGACAGGCCAGCGAGGCGGGACAGGTCCACGGTGGCCTCGGTGTGGCCGGCCCGGCGGAGGACGCCGCCCTCGCGGTAGCGGAGCGGGAAGATGTGCCCGGGGCGCAGGAAGTCGTCGGCCTTGCTGGAGGGGTCCACCAGGGCGCGGATGGTCTTCGCGCGGTCCGCCGCGGATACGCCCGTGTGGGTGTCGTGGCGGTAGTCCACGGAGACGGTGAAGGCGGTGCGATGGGATTCGGTGTTGTCCGACACCATCTGCGGGAGGCGGAGCTCGTCCAGCCGCTCCGCCAGCATGGGCATGCAGACGATTCCGCTGGTGTGGCGCACCATGAAGGCCAGGTGCTCGGGCGTCACCTTCTCCGCGGCCATGATGAGGTCGCCCTCGTTCTCGCGGTCCTCGTCGTCGGCGACGATGACGAATTTGCCCTCCTGGATGTCTCGGATGGCGTCGTCGATGGAGGAGATCTCGCTGTCGTGACTCATGGAGGTTTCGGTCCGGGCGGAGGGCTGCATGAGTCGCGCATGTAGCGTGGGCGAGGGTGGCTCGCAAGCCAACCGGTAGCCGGGCGCATGTAGGGATGATGGCGGGGATGAGGTGGGCAGGGGGCCGTTGGAGGGCCTACGGCCGGCGGGTGGGTAGGCGCCGACTCGACGTGACGGGCGCAGTGATGTAGGGTGCTTGGCGCCGTGATGACTTCCAATACCCAGGAACTCCGGGCTCGGCTCGACCAGCTCCAGGCCAGTCTTTCCACCCGCGAGAGCACGACACGCTTCGCCCGAGCGGGGGTGTCCACCGTCATTGCCCTCCTGGTGGGTGGGGCGTCGGGCAAGCTCTTCTACGATTCTCTTCGCACGCCCCTGCTGGCGTGGGCGGCGGCCCTGGTGTCCGTGTCGCTGCTCGTCTACGCCTTCATCAGCTACCGCTTGGGCCGGAAGGTCCTGGTGGATGAGCTGAAGCAATACGAGTCGATGCTGGCCCTGCGCAGCGAGCTGCGGCTGGACGACCCCTCGGCGCTGCTTCCCCGGTGAGCGCCGCCCGGAAGAAGGCCGCCGCGCGCCGTCCAGGGCGTTTCATCGTCCTGGAGGGACTGGATGGGGCGGGTACCACGACGCAGGTGGAGCGGCTTGCCGCGGCCCTGCGCGCGGAGGGGCACTCGGTGCTGACCACGCGGGAGCCGTCTGACGGCCCCGTGGGGACGATGATTCGCCAGGCGCTCACGGGCCGGTTGGGACTGCCCGGTGGGGCGGGCCCGCTGGCGCCGGAGACGCTGGCGTTGCTGTTCGCCGCGGACCGGACGGACCACCTCACGGCCCGGGTGCTCCCGGCGCTGGCGGCGGGCCAGATTGTCCTGTGTGACCGCTACGTCCTGTCGTCCCTCGCCTACCAGGGGGCGTCGCTGCCCATGGAATGGGTGGAGGCGGTGAATGCGTGCGCGGTGTCGCCGGACCTGACGCTGTTCGTCGGCGTGGCGCCAGAGGTGGCGGCACGGCGCCGCAAGGCACGCGGCGGGGCGGCGGAGCTGTTCGAGGCGGACGAGGCACAGCGGCGGATTGCGAAGCAGTACGTGGCCGCCATCCGCCGCCGGGAGAAGCACGAGCGCATCGTCCACATCGACGGCGAACAGGGCATCGAGGCCGTGACGGCCGCGTCGTTGGTGGAGATTCGCAAGCTGCTGGCCCGCAAGCGCTGAACTGTCTGGGGCGGTTTTCCCCGCCCGGCGGCGCCTTGCCTTGGATGCCGTCTTCGCCAGCGACGGAAGCGCTCAGTGTCCCGAGTGCTCGTGACGCTTCCCCTGCGTTGGTGGAGTGGGAGCCGGCTCGGTTTCCCCTGTGCCGCCCTGGTCCTTCCCTGTGCCCTTGGCGGGCGGCTTGCCGAACTTCACCAACTGCGCATGCACCTGGCCGTTGTTCATCTTCATCCCGTGCACGACGGCGCGCTCGCCGGGCTTGAGGTCGGATGCGGTGACCGCCACGCCGCTCTTCTCGTAGCGGGTGCCGGGGTCCGTCATCACCTCCTGCTGCTTCTTGTCGCTCGTCTCCAGCACGAGCGCGGCCTGCTTCACTTCCTTCACCGTGCCCATGACGTGGACCCCGTCCTTGCCGTGGGCGAGGGCCAGCGCCGGAGTCAACAGGGCGAGGGTCACCACGGCGAGGCTCGTGAGGCGGGGACGAACGGGTTGGGGGCTCATGGCATTGCGCTCCTTTCACATGTGACGGCTACTGTCCTTCGAGGAACGCGTCCTCGATGCGCTGCTCTTCAAGCTCATGCCGGGATTGGGGCAGGGCGGCTTTGATTTCATCGAGCTCTTCCTCGCCGAGACGCGGCAGCCTGCGGATGAGTTCGACGAGGGCCCAGCTATCGTTGTTGCCCGCCCCCTCGTGGAGTTGTCCCCAGGCGGGCATGCCGGTCAGGCGGATGCCGTTCTGGATGATCCAGTACAGCTCGCCATCGCTCAGGTCCTGGGTCGGGGTGGCGCGCATGTTGGGGGCGCGCGGGTAGAGCCCCTGGCCGATGGGCGTCTGCCCGCTGCCATCCGCCGCGTGGCAGATGGCGCAGTGGTCAGCCCAATGGGCTCGCGCCTCGGCGAGGGCCTGCGGTGAGAGGGGCGCGAGCGGATTCTTCAGCTCCCGGGCCCCCGCGGGCATGCTGAAGCTCCGTGCCGCACGCGCCACCTTCGCTTCGAGCGCCGAGGGGGCCTCCCGGGCCGAGAAGCCGCGGCGCGCCACCGTCAGCCCATACACCCCGCCGCTCACGCCCAGGATGAGCGTCAGGGCGCCCAGTACAGCCAGTCCACCCACCACGGTACGGCGCAAGGTCACGGGGTATTCTCCTCTTGAATCCGGCGAGGTGGCGGTCAGAGGTCCAGCCGCTTCAGCCGCAGGGCATTGGCGATGACGGAGACGGACGAGATGCTCATCGCCGCGCTGGCAATCATGGGGCTCAGCAGCAGTCCGAAGAACGGGTAGAGGACCCCCGCCGCGATGGGGACGCCGAGCACGTTGTAGATGAACGCGAAGAAGAGGTTCTGGCGGATGTTGTGCACGGTGCCCCGGCTCAGGTGCCGGGCGCGGACGATGCCTCGGAGGTCACCCTTCACCAGCGTGACGGCGGCGCTCTCCATGGCGATGTCAGTGCCCGTGCCCATGGCGATGCCCACGTTGGCCTGGGCGAGCGCGGGCGCGTCGTTCACCCCGTCTCCGGCCATGGCCACCACGTGGCCTTCGGCCTGGAGGCGCTTCACCATCGCGTTCTTCTCCTCGGGGCGCACCTCAGCGTGGACTTCGTCGATGCCCAGGCGCCGGGCCACCGCCTCCGCCGTCGTCCGGCTGTCACCCGTGAGCATCACGAGGCGCAGCCCATCGGCACGGAGCTGCTGAACGGCTTCGGGGGTGCTGGCCTTCACCGGGTCGGCCACGCCGAGCAGCCCGGCCGGCTTGCCGTCCACGGCGACGAACATCACCGTCTGCCCTTCTCGCCTCAGGGCCTCCGCCCTCTCCAGGAACGCCCCTGCCTCGATGCCGAGTCCCTCGAGCAGCCGGGCATTCCCGAGCGCCACCTGCGCACCATCCACACGCCCCGTCACGCCCTGGCCCGTCACGGACTTGAAGCCGTGCGTCTCGGTGAGGACGGCACCACGTGCCTCTGCGCCCTTCACGATTGCGGACGCGAGCGGGTGTTCGCTCCCGCGCTCGATGCTGCCGGCCAGGTGAAGCAGCCGCGCCTCGTCGAAGCCGGGGGCGGCCACCACCGTGGTGAGGCTCGGCCTGCCCTCGGTGAGGGTGCCCGTCTTGTCGACGACGAGGGTGTCCACCTTCGCCAGTTCCTCGAGCGCCGCCGCGTCCCGGATGAGGACGCCGGCCTGCGCGCCACGCCCCATGCCCACCACGATGGAGATGGGAGTGGCCAGGCCCAGGGCGCACGGGCACGCGATGATGAGAACGGCCACGGCGTTGACCAGCGCGTGGGCGAGCCGGGGCTCTGGTCCCCACATGCTCCAGATGAACGCCGTGAGGACGGCGATGACCACCACCGCGGGCACGAACCACCCGGAGACGGTGTCGGCCAGACGCTGGATGGGGGCCCGGCTGCGTTGGGCCTCGGCCACCCGCTGTACGATTTGAGAGAGGAGCGTGTCGCGGCCGACGCGCTCGGCCCGTATCACGAAGCCGCCGGTGCCGTTGACCGTCCCTCCTGTCACCCGGCTGCCAGGTGTCTTCTCGGAGGGAATCGGCTCACCTGTCACCATGGACTCGTCCACGGCGCTCTCGCCCTCCAGGACCACGCCATCCACGGGCACCTTCTCGCCCGGTCGGACGCGGAGGCGGTCACCCACGTGGACCCCGTCCAGCGCCACGTCCTCTTCGCGCCCGTCCTCGCGCAGCAGTCGCGCCGTCTTCGGGGCCAGCCCGAGCAGCGCCTTCAAGGCTCCCGAGGTGGCATGGCGGGCCCGGAGTTCCAGCACCTGCCCCAGCAGCACCAGGGTGGTGATGACCGCCGCGGCCTCGAAGTACAAGGGCACGTGGCCGCCGTGGCCGGTGAAGGCGTGGGGCAGGAGGCCGGGGAAGAAGGTGGCGAAGACGCTGAAGCCGTAGGCGGCGCCCGTCCCAAGGGCAATCAGCGTGAACATGTTGAGGTGCCGGTTGCGCACCGACGTCCAGCCCCGCTGGAAGAAGGGCCAGCCCCCCCACAGCACCACGGGCGTCGCCAGGGCGAACTGCACCCAGGCCATGAGCGGCCCTGGGATGAGGCGCTGGATGGGCTGGCCCGGAATCATCTCGGACATGCCCAGAACGAACACAGGGAGCGAGAGGACGACGCTCACCCAGAATCGCCGCCGCATGTCGAGGTACTCCGGGTCGGGCGCGTCCTCAAGGGTGACGGTCCGTGGCTCCAGGGCCATGCCGCAGATGGGGCACGCTCCCGGCTCGGGCCGCACGATCTCCGGGTGCATCGGGCAGACGTACTCGGTGCGCGTCTGGAGGACCGGCTGCTCGGGCTCGAGGGCCATGCCGCACTTGGGGCAGGTGCCGGGATGGTCCTGCCGCACTTCCGGGTCCATCGGGCAGATGTACATGGTGCCCGCGGGGGCAGGCTCCGGCGGCTGGGGCTCGGGCGCGAGGTACTTCCGCGGCTCCGCCGTGAACTTCTCGCGGCACTTCGGGTTGCAGAAGAAGTACGTGTGCCCCTCGTGCACATGGCTGCCGCCCTTCGGTGCCTGGGGATCCACGAACATGCCGCAGACGGGGTCCTTCGTCTTGCCCTCCGGCAGGTGCGGAGGGTGGTGCCCGGTGTGAGCTTCTGGGGGGAGATGAGTCGTCATCGTCGCGCTTCCTTTTGCCGGGATCACGAAGCACCCCGTTCCTTCTTACAGTTCCGAGCGAAGCGGCCTGTCGCCCGAAGCGGGCCCATGGCTGCCTTCCAGGAATGCTCTCAGGGCGAACCCGTGCGGCTTGTCAGCTCGGGTAACAAGCAACCCCGAGGCCAGCCGTGCCAACGGGCAAGTTCCGAGATTGACTCGGGCGTGCCTCCCTCTGGCGTAACCCGCGCTGTTACACCCGGATGAGGTAGTCACACTTTTCTGCGCCCCACGCCGGGGCTGCTTCGCTCAGGGGCTCAAGGCGGTGGAGGCGGTGGCTCGCCGCCTCCAGTCGTGAATGCGCCGATGCCCGCTACGGTTGACTGCCGTACCAGGACTTGCGCCACTCAATCATCTGACCGATCTCCTTCGTCTGTGCGTCGATGATTCCGCGGGCAAGTGCGCGAATCTCCGCGTTGCTGGTCCGCCGAAGCGCGACGCTCGCCATCAGAATGGCGCTTGAGTGGTGCGGCATCATCGAATCGATGAACGCCTTGTCGACGTCCGGTTGTCGCGCGAGCTCGGCGGTCATCAGCATGCCGCTGTTTTGCATCTCGGACTCGCTCATCATCGTCGGCACATCCGAGGAGCCGAAGTTGGCCTGCTTGAGGGCCTTCAGTTCCTCGATTTCTTGACGCTGGTCCTGAATCATTTTCGTGGCCAGCGCCCGGAGCTCCTGACGCGTGCCGCGTTGCTCCTCGACCATGGCCATCTCGGTGGCCATTTGGTGGTGCGCGGCCATCATGTCGATAAACCGCTCGTCGGAATAGTTGCCGTCCACGACGAGCCGCTCGGGGGCAACGTCACTGTCCATGGACATGCCCCCGTGCGACTCGTCATCTCCACACCCCGCTACTGCTGCGAGGAAGACGACCACCAGGGCGCTGCATAGCATTGAGGATTTCATACGTTCACAGCCTCCAGGTCGGACGCCTGGCATCCGCGGTGTGCCGAATTGCCAGAGGCGTCCGCCGCGCCGGATGCTGTGCATGGAGGTGGCCCGTGGCATCTGTGAGCGGCGGAGTTACAGGCCACCTCACAGGGGGGGAGCCACGCCAATCACCTCGTACCTCGAGATGGGTCAGTTCTTGCGGAAGACAAGTCCGTTGGGCTGAGTGCCCACGGTGAGCGTCTTCCGAACGGTGCGCGAGGCGACGTCGACGATGCTGAGCGTCCCCGCGGTCTGGTTGGTGATGAATGAGGTGGCGCCATCAGCGGAGAACGCGATGCCATGGGCTCCGGCGCCAGTGGCCAGTTCCCCCTGACGTGTCGTCGTACCTGCGGCGAAGAAGATGACCTTGCCGTTGTCGGTGTCCGTCACCCAGAGGTCCCCATTGGGGGCGGTGGCGGCCATGGCCGGCGTGAAGCCCAGCGGATAGGTGCGCGCCACATCGAGGGTGCTGGCATCAATGCCGGTGAGGCTCTTGCCGTCCTCGTTGTCCACGTACATGAGGCCGTCGTTTCCTGGCCAGGCGCCGACCGGGTTGGCCCCGACGGTCACCGTCTTCACCACCGCCTTGGTGGCCGCGTTGATGACGGAGACGTTGTTGGAGTCGCCATTGGCGACGAAGGCGTAGCGCCCGTCCTGGGAGAACGTCACCTCCGCGGGCATGTCGCCCACGTCGATTGTTTGCTTGGGCTCGAGCGTCTGGCTGTCGAGCACGACCACCGCGCCCGGCTTTGCCATCAGGGCCGTCCACACCTCGGTGCCGTCCGGCGAGAAGGCGCCGTTGTGGGTCATCACGTCGAACTGCCGCGTAGCCCGCGTCTTACCCGTCTTCGCGTCCAGCAGGAGGAGCTTGCCAGGCATGCTGTGACCGCCGTGCCCGCCGCCGTGCCCGCCGCTCAGGTCCATGCCGGGGACCGCCACCACGAGCAGGCTCCGGTCCGGGCTGAGGCTGATGTGGTGGGGATAGGTCATGTCCTTCAATCGAAGGGTGCTGGTGACCTCCTGCCGCTCCACGTCAATGACGCTGAGGGAGTTGCTGCCACCATTCACGACGAACACGGCGTCCTTTTCGAGGACGGGGAACGAGTTCGGGTCCTTGTCGGCGCAGCCACTCATCGCCAGCGCAGTCAGGAAGGGCATCATCCACAGTGTCGGCTTCATGCGTTCCATTTCGACGGTCCTTTCGGCGGAATCATGTCGACGGCATCTACAGAGGCAGTGTCCGGTTGTGAATGCAGCTTGATTGCATGTGTTGCTTAGGGTGACTCCTTGAAGTCATCGGAACGCAGGCCAAAGCGCTTGAGGAGCCGGTGGAGGCTCTCGCGCTCCATGCCCGCGCGTTCAGCAGCCCGCGTCACATTGCCCCCGAATTCCCGCAGCAGGGCGATGAGGTAATCGCGCGATGCACGGTCCCGCGCCAGGTCCACCGCCTCCCGGAAGGGCATCTTCACCAGATGGTCTACGGGCAGTGCTCCCTGTTGTCCGCCCGTGACTTCAGGGGGGAGTGCGTCAGGGCCCACTCGGGAGCCAGTGGTGATGGCCACCGCGCGTTCGATGGCATTCTCTAGTTGGCGCACGTTGCCCGGCCAGGTGTACCCGGTGAGCGCACGCAACGCGTCCGGCTCCAGGCCATCCACCGGCTGCCGGTAGGTCTTCGCCGCCTTCTGTACGAAGTGCATGGCCAGCAGGGGGATGTCCTCGCGCCGCTCCCGCAGGGACGGCAGATGCACCGGGAAGACATTGAGCCGGTAGTAGAGGTCTTCGCGGAAGCGGCCCGCAGTCACTTCGGCCTTGAGGTCGCGGTGGGTGGCGGTGATGACGCGTGCGTCGATGCAGCGCGCAACCGCGTCTCCGACACGGCGCACTTCCTTGTCCTGGAGCGTGCGGTTGAGCTTCACCTGAACGGACAGGGGCAACTCTCCAATCTCGTCCAGGAAGATGGTTCCCCCGGAGGCTGCCTCGAAGAGACCGGCCTTGGTCTCTACCGCGCCAGTGAAGGCGCCCCGGGCGTGACCGAACAGCTCGCTCTCGATGAGTTCGGAGGGCAGCGCGCCGCAGTTGACCGCAATGAAGGGCCGGTCCTTGCGTGGGCCGTCGTGGTGGATGGCCCGCGCCACCAACTCCTTGCCCGTCCCCGTCTCCCCGGTGATGAGCACCGTGATGTCCAACTGGGAGGCGCGCTCCAGCAGGCCGTAGAGCGCACGCATGGGCGCGCTCCTGCCAATGATGTTCTGGAAGCTGTAGATGCCCTCCAGCTCGCGCCGCAGTGAGGCGGCCTGCTCCTTGAGCCGCTTGCGCTCGACGGCGCGGGCTACCACCAGGGACGCCTCGTCCGGGTCGAAGGGCTTGGGCAGGTAGTCGTAGGCCCCCTCCTTGATGGCCTCTACCGCCTTGGGGACGGAGGCGTACGCCGTCATCAGGATGACCTCGGTGGTGGGCGCGTGCTGCTTGACGGCCTTGAGCACCTCGAAGCCGTCCGCTCCTGGCATTCGGATGTCCGTCACCACCACGTCGAACGGCTGCGTCTGGATGAGGGAGAGCGCACGGCCTCCGTCTTCAGCCGTCCTCACCTGATAAGCGTCACCGAGAATGCGGGTGATGAGGTGGCGCATGTTCTCCTTGTCGTCGACAACGAGAACACTCGGTCTGTCCGTCACGGCGTACTCCGGGGGAGATGCAGGGTGAATTCCGCACCACGTCCAGGCAGGTTGCGCGGCTGGATGCGCCCACCATGGGCCTGGGCGATGGCCTGCGACACCGCCAACCCCAGCCCGGTGCCATGGGGTTTGGTGGTGAAGAAGGGCTCGAACATCCGCTTCTGTGCCTCGGGAGAGAGGCCGGGCCCGCTGTCGCGGAATGAAAGCGCCACCTCGCCTTCGTGGGCCTGGATGGCCACTGTCACCTGTCCAGAGGGACCTGCGGCCTCCATGGCGTTCTTGACCAGGTTCGTGACCACCTGCCGCAGCCGCTGCGGATGCCCTGCCACCTGGGCTTCGCCTTCCACCGTCAGGGATGCCGCGGAGTGCTGGGCGGACTCCCGCTGCCGGGAGACGACTTCCTCCACCAGCTCTCGCAGCTCCAGCGTCTCGCCCGGGACCTGGAGGGGCCGCGACAGGTCGAGCATCCCCTCCACGATGTCACGGCAGCGCAGCGTCTCCTCTTCGATGATGCGCAGGTCGTCCGCGAGCGCACCCTCCGCCTTGCGCTGAAGCAGGCGCACGTAGCCGAGGATGACCCCTAGGGGATTGTTGATTTCATGCGCCACGCCCGCCGCGAGGCGGCCGATGCCCGCCAGCCGCTCGCTTTGAACCAGGCGCTCCTGGTGCTCGCGTAGCGCGGCGGTCATCCGGTTGAACTGCTGCGCCAGCCTTCCGAACTCATCCGGGCGGTCCAGCGCGATGCGAGTCATGAGGTCGCCCGCGGCGATACGGGCCGCGCCGGCCTCCAGCAGTGAAACCGGGCGGGCCACCGAGCGGCCGATGTAGAGGCCTACGCCCGCCGCGAGCAGGGCGGCGGCGGCCAGGATGGCGACCGTCCACTGGAAGCTGGCGTGCTGGACCGTGCTCGCGTGCTCCTCGAAGTTGCCAATGGCGCGCTCGTAGTGCGAGGCCAGGGTGTCCGCGCTCTCCTGGATGACGTCGACCAGTTCCAGGGCCCTGGCGTGTTCACGGGCCGCGGTGGCGTGGTCCTCGCGCAGCACGGCTGGCACGAGCGCCTCGCGGAAAAGCCGGTCCAGCTCCGTCGTGGTGCGGCGCATGGTCTCCACCTGGGCGCGTTCCTCGGAGGTGGTGGCCTGGGCTTGTACCGCTTCGAGCCGCTCCATGGCACGGTGATAGGCGCTGTCATAGAGCGGCAGGTGGCTGGCGTTGCCGAGGATGACGGTGTGCGCCTGGTGTGCGTAGAGGTCTCGCACCGAGGTCGCGAGCGACAGCGTGGTGCGCACGGCCGTTTCCTGCCGCCGCACGCTGTGCAGGGCCTCGTGGATCTCCGCCATGCCCTCGAGCGCGGCATAGGCTGCCGCGCCGAAGGTCAGGACGAGGAGCGAGAAGGCGTATAAGAGCCTGCGAGCGGTTCCGGACACGACATCCCCTGGCGAACGAAGGTAGGGATTTAGCAACAGGCAGGCCAATGTGGTGCGCGCTGCAAGTGGCTGAACTCATTCCTGGGCGGCGTTCCCTCATCGTTGCGAGAAAAGGGCCGGGTGTGACCAGGCTGGTCACACTGTAATGGGCCGGGGGCTCGACTTCAGGTCTGGCGAACGCGGCGCTGTCGGAATGGCGCGGCTCGCTTACTGGGAACCCTCCGCATGGACGTCCACGAGCGTCATCATCCCAGCCTCGGCGTGCTCTTGGATGTGGCAGTGGAGCATCCAGGCCCCCACGTCCTGCGGGAACATCGCCACATCCACCGTCTCTCTTGGACGAATCAGCACGGTGTCGCGCCAGTGTCCCTCGTCCACCGATGCACCATTGCGTGCCACCACCCGGAAGAACTGGCCATGCACGTGCATGGGGTGCAGGCGGGAGGACTCGTTGACGAAACGCAGCGTGGCCCATTGGTGGGCAGGGAGCCGGTAGACCTTGTGGTGCGCGGAGGCATGCTCCCCCTCGTGGTGGAACGCCTCGTCATTGATGGTCCACTCGATGCCGAAGGGGCCTCCTCGCCTCGCATTCAGCCGAAAGGTCTCCGCGGGTTGCAGTGCACGCGCTGGAGAGAGGTCAGGACTCGGGGGCGGGGCAACTGCTGCCACTTCGGGTGGCCGCACGACCTCTCCAGACACCACCAGCGTTGCGAGAGGGAACGGCCTGCGGGTGAAGTGGTCCATCACCTCCATGCGCTGGTTGCTCAGCGCCTCGGGAACGGTGAAGTCCAGGTCGACGCGGTTCCCTGGAGCGAGCTCCAAGCGGGAGGCCGGCTGCGGCCGGTCCGTGGCCAGCCCGTCGATCGCGATGACAGATGCGCCCAGCCCTTCGAAGGAAGGCGCGAACACGCGCCCGTTTGCAACGTTGACCATCCGCAGTCGCACCCGCTCGCCGGGCTGCAGCGGGACTTCTGGCTGGACAGCCCCGTTCACCGTGGAGACCTGCCCCCAGCGGCCGTCGTGCGCGAGGTCGTGGCGCGTGTTGAATCGGCCGTCAATCTGGCCACTCGCGTCGAGTCGCCAGTCGTCGAGCACCCAGACGAGCTCGCGTGAGAAAGGACCGGGCTTCTGGTCCTCCACGATGAGCACGCCGAACAGCCCTCGCTCGACTTGCTCGCTCCCGCGCAGGTGCGGGTGAAACCAGTAGGTTCCTGCGTCCTTCACTTTGAACTCATAGAGGAAGGTTCCCCCAGGTGGGATGGGAGGCTGGGTCACCCCGGGCACGCCGTCCATTCCGTTCGGAAGACGGATGCCGTGCCAGTGAATGGTCGTCGGCTGCGGCAGCTTGTTGGTGAATCGCACGCGGACCGTGTCGCCATGGGTGGCGCGAAGGGTGGGGCCGGGTACCTGGCCGTTGTAGGCCCAGACCTCCAGACTCCGGCCATCCAGGAGCGGGAGGGCTGTCGGGGCCGCGACGAGCTCGAACTCGCGCACGCGGCCCGTGGACGGGGTGTCTTCAGGGTAGGGCGGTGCCACGCGCGGCTGCCGGAGCGTCGCCATGGCGGCATCATCCTCCTGGCCGAGGCCGAGTGCCGCGAGCATTGCGAGGAGGGCAACGAGAGCTGCCGCGATGAACCAGCGATTGCGATGCATGAAGCCTCTTCACGAATGGATGGAAGCTGCGGGCGAGGAGGGGACCAGGCCGCCGTGGTGGCGTGGCCCGGCCCCGAGGCGCGTGACCTCGGTGCGCAGCCTGCCCGGAACGGCGGTCTACTGGATGGTGACGAGCCCGCTGATGTGGTCCATCGCGCAGGCGTAGCGCAGCGTGCCCGACTTGCTGGGGGTGAACTCCACGGTCACCGGCGTGTCCATGGGGAGCGGCTTGTTGATGCCCAGGTCGGCCATGACGATTTCCGTGGCGCACGTCTTGGCCGTCTTGCGCGTGACCACGAGGCGGACGGGCTGCCCCGCCTTCACCTTCACGTCCGAGGGCTCGAAGCCCTTGGGGGTCACCGTGAGGTCCACGGTCTGGACGCCATTCCTGGTGGCCGGGGCCGAGGCGGGCTTCTGTGCGGGCGCAGCGGCCTTCTTGGCCGTGCCTCCGAGCGCGGAATGATCGCCGTGCTTGGCGTGCTCGCCGTGGCTGGCGTGCTCGCCGTGCTTGGCGTGCTCGTCACACGCGACCGCGGGGGCCGCGGCAATCAGGGGGAGTGCAGCAAGGAGTCCCATCAGGCTCTTCTTCATCGCTTGGTTGCTCCCAGAGTGAGGATGCTCTCGAGGACGTCCGGCATCCCGTGAAGTCGGTCCGCTGGAGCACAACGCGTGCCGAGGGCTGAGCGAGCCTGTTCATGCGGGGTTGCCGTGGCGCGGCACCTGTCCGGAGTACCCGGATGGGTTTCGCTGTAACCGTCACGGTCACAGGTGGAACGTGGAGCAGCGTCGTTCCACGGAGCCGTGAAGTGCCGTTCATGGCCGACACGCTGCGGGTGGCGCACGAGGCGCTGGCCACCGCGGCTGGCCCTCTTCGCAGGTGTAAGCCTTTCGGGGGAGGCGCGTCAGTGGGGTGACCCGCTAGCTCGCGGGCAGGAGGAAGCCCCATGAATGCCGTTGAAGCAGCCTCGTCCCGGTCTCCCGCGGGCGCCCTGGAGCGGATGGACCTCGCCGTGTCGGGTATGACGTGCGCCGCATGCGCGCGCCGCGTGGAACGCACTCTGAGCGAGGTGGAGGGGGTCCAGGAGTGCAGCGTCAACTTCGCCACCCGCCGTGCCAGCGTACTCTTCGATGCTCGGGCTACGTCCGTCAGTGCACTGGCCGATGCGGTGGCCGACGCCGGCTATCGCGCTGAGGTGCCGCAGGCTTCCACCGCCGAAGAGACGGACGCCGCGGAGGAGCGAGGGCTCCGGCGCCGGCTCGCCGTGGCCGTGCTCTTCGGCTTGCCGGTGGTCGTGCTGGCCATGTCCCACGGAGCGCTCGACTTCACCGGTTCCATCTGGGTGCAGCTCGGCCTGACGGTGCCAGTCATGGCGTACAGCGGTGGTCCCATCTTCCGGGCGGCGTGGGCCGCGTTGCGGCACAGGTCGGCCGACATGAACGTCCTGGTGGCGCTCGGGACCGGCGCGGCTTTCATTTTCTCGGTGGTGGCCACCGTGTGGCCGACATTCATGGTCACCGGGGACCACGGAGGTCATGGTGGGCACGGAGCCGCACCCCCCATCTACTTCGAGGCGGCGGCCGCGGTGATTGCCTTCGTACTGCTCGGCCGCTTCCTGGAGTCGCGAGCACGCACCCGGGCAGGGGATGCCATCCGGCGGCTTCAGGCGTTGGCCCCTTCCATCGCCACCGTGCTGGAGAATGGCGTCGAGCGAGAGGTTCCTCTCGCCGAGGTGCGGGTGGGGGACCGTGTGGTGGTGCGTCCGGGGCAGTCCATCCCCGTCGATGGCTCCGTCGTGGACGGGGCCTCCTCGGTGGACGAATCCATGCTCACGGGGGAAAGCCTGCCGGTGGAGAAGGCCGCGGGCGCGGAGGTCTTCGCCGGGACGATGAACGGCACGGGCCGCCTGGTCTTCCGCGCGGCCAAGGTGGGGAGTGACACCGCGCTCCAGCAGATTGTCCAGGTGGTGGAGCGGGCCCAGGGCACCAAGGCGCCCATCGCGCGCCTCGCGGACGTGGTGAGCGGCGTCTTCACTCCGGTGGTGCTGCTCATCGCCATCGCCACGTTCGCGGCCTGGTTCGTCTTGGCCCCCGAGGAGACGCGCCTGACGATGGCCCTGCTCAACGCGGTGGCCGTGCTGGTCATCGCTTGCCCGTGCGCCCTGGGCCTGGCCACGCCTGCGGCGCTCATGGTGGGGATGGGGCGGGGTGCGCAGCTCGGAGTGCTGGTGAAGAGCGCCGCTTCGTTGGAAGGCGCGAGCCGTATCGACACCGTGGTGCTCGACAAGACGGGCACGCTGACCCAGGGGCGCCCGGCGGTGGTCCGCGTCCTCACCGCGAGCGGCATGACGGAGGAGGAAGTGCTGACCCTCGCCGCCGCCGCCGAATCGGCGAGCGAGCACCCGCTGGCCCGTGCCGTCGTGTCCGAGGCCTCCAACCGGGGCCTGAAGGTCGGAACGCCCGAGTCGTTCACCGCCACTCCGGGACATGGCGTGGAAGCCGAGGTTGGCGGGCGCAAGGTGCTCGTGGGCAGTCGTCGGATGCTGGACGGACGGGGCGTGTCCGGGAGCGAGGACGCCGAGCGTGTGCTCACGACGGACGGGCAGACGCCCGTGCTCATCGCGGTGGACGGGCGCTGGGTAGGCGCCATCGGCATCGCGGATCCAGAGCGGGAGGAGGCCGCCACGGTGGTCCAATCCCTGCGGAGCATGGGGCTGCACGTGGTGATGCTCACGGGCGACCATGAGGGACCGGCCGCACGGGTGGCGCGCGCGCTCGGCATCGACCGGGTCTTCGCCGGTGTACTGCCGTCCGGCAAGGCGCACGTGGTGCGTACGCTCCAGGCGGAGGGACGGCGCGTGGCCATGGTGGGGGATGGCATCAACGACGCGCCGGCCCTGGCGGAGGCGGACCTCGGAGTTGCCATGGGGACGGGGACGGACGTGGCCCGGGATGCCGCGGGCGTCGCGCTGCTTCGCTCCGATTTGCGAGGACTGCCGGCCGCACTCGGGCTGGCTCGCACCACGATGCGGGTCATCCGACAGAACCTGTTCTGGGCCTTCCTCTACAACGTGCTTGGCATCCCGGTAGCGGCGGGGTTGCTCTACGGCCTGACAGGCTGGCTGTTGTCACCAATGCTGGCGAGCGTGGCCATGTCCCTGTCGAGTGTGTCGGTGCTGCTCAACAGCCTGCGTCTGCGGCGCCTGCGCCTGCCAGCGCCCCAGGCGGCCTGAGCCAGACCTTCCTCACGAAGTCCCCACGGCGCCACGGTCCTCCATTCGGGACCGTGGCGTTCGTGCATTCACGGCACCTGTAAGAGCCCGGCTCTTGGCCCGTCAACAGGGGTGAACGCGGTGGACATGAGGGCGCGACCTGCTCCCTGGCCCGCCGCGTGGAACCTGCGTCCAGGGAGAGAGCGTCATGTTGGATTCTATCGAAGTGGGAGTCGTCTCTGGCAGCGTGCTGGCCGCGGCGGCCACCGTCCTGTTCTTCTTCGGCCCGCGCCAGCGCACCCGGGCCCGGAGCGAGGTCGGCGGCGCGCAGGAAGTGGACCTGATGGTGGACGGCGGCTACCGCCCCGACCGCATCGTGGTGCGCGCGGGCGTGCCGGTGAAGCTCAACGTCCTGCGCACGGACCGCTCCGCGTGCTCGGAGCAGATCGTGCTCGGCGACCTCGGCGTCTCGCGCACGCTGCCCACCGGGCGCGTGGTGACCATTGACCTGCCCGCGCTCACGCCCGGCGCGTACGACTTCACCTGCGGCATGAGCATGCTGCGCGGCCGCCTCATCGCAGAGGTTTGAGCCCCGGACCTGTAAGTCGCCGGCCCCTGCCACGTCCAAGGAGCCGAAGCCGGTCACCTGCTCCGAAAGGAATCCCATCATGAAGAAGCTCCTCGTCCTCTCCTTGTTGTCTCCCCTCACCGCCTGCGCCGCCGCTCCCTGGAGCGCGCTCGACGAGGATTCCACGTCGCCCACTTCCTTGCGTGCGCCGGAGGCCCCCCGTCCGAATCTGGTCGCTGTGCTGACAGATGCTGATCCGCTGCGCGCGCCGTCGGGGATTGCCTCCGACGACGGAGTCCAGGGGAGCGACCACGCGGGCCATCACGGGCACCCAGGCGGTCATGGTGGCACCGCTCGGCAAGGCAACACGACGGGGCATCCCTCTGGGCACTCTGGCCATGGCGGGCACACGGGGCATGGCGCGAAGCAGGGGAGCGCTCACGATGGACACGGGGGGCACTCCGGTAGCGCCCCGGATGCCGGCAGTCCCGCCCCCAGCCACGACCATCACCAGCACTAGCCGCCCGCGACGGAGAGAGAGGCACCATGAAGACCTGGTCATCGTCACGCTGGAAGCGGCCCGCCGCAGGTACCCTCGTTGCATCCATGCTCACATTGGGGGGATGCGTCACCGTTCCCCTGGCGAATGATGCGCGTGACGTGCACACGACGCTCAGCGCTCGTTGGACGCCTGGGGACCCGATGGCCGGGCTCACCAGCGAGGCCCTCCGGGGAGAGGACGCGGACGCGGCAGTGCGGGCGCTGCTGGCCCAGCCGCTCACCGCCGACACGGCCGTCCGCATCGCGCTGCTGAACAACCGCGACCTGCGCGCCGCGATGCACGCGCTGGGCATCGCCACTGGCAACCTGGTGCAGATGAGCCTTCCTCCCAATCCAGAGGTGGAACTGGAGATGCGAAAGCCCACCCGTGGCGGGCAGCCGCTGCAAGGGGACATCGGGCTCGAGTACGACCTGTCCGAGCTCATCCTCCTGCCGCAGCGTCGCGGGGTGGCCCAGGCCGAGCGCGCGGCTGAGCGCGCACTCACGGCGGGCGAGGTGCTGCATGTGGCCTACCGCACGCGCCTGGGCTTCTACGAGGTCCAGGCCCGGCACCAGCAACTGGAACTGCGCAACCGGGCGCTGCAGGTCGCACAGGCGGGCTACGGCACGGCGGTGGAGCTGGAGAAGGCGGGCAACGTCCGCGCACTGGAGGTGGCCACCGAGCGCTCCGCCGTGGAGTCCGCGCGCCTGGCCGTGGCCGAAGCCGAGAACGCCCTGCTGGACTCGCGCGAGGCCCTCAATGTGTTGCTGGGCCTCTTCGGTCCCCGCACGCAGTGGACGGTGGATTCGCCGCTGGCCGACCCAGTCAACGACCTGGATTCGGGGGAGGGGCTGGAGGCGCGCGCCATCGAGGCGAGCCTCGACCTGGCCGAGCTGCGCGGCCGCATGGAGGCCGCCGACCGGCGCCACAGGCTCGCGCGGACGGAGGGGTTTCTGCCCCACCTGTCCGGCGGCTTCCACGGCGAGAAGGACGAGGACCGGTGGGAGATGGGGGCGCACCTCACGGTGGGGCTGCCGCTGTTCGACCGCAAGCAGGGCGTGCGCATGGCGGCCCTTTCTTCGCGTGAGTCCTTGAAGGCCCGTTACGAGGCCACGGCCACCGCAATCCGCGCCTCGCTGCGCCAGGCCAGCGGCCGAGTGGAGTCCACGGGGCGACGAGCGCGGCACGTCCGTGACGTGCTCCTGCCGGCCCGGCGCCAGGTGCTCGACGAGACGGTGCTCCAGTACAACGCCATGCAGGTGGGCGTCTTCGAGGTGCTGCGTGCCCAGGCCGCCGTGACGGACACGGCCAGCACCTACGTGGAGACGCTGCTCGACCACCACCGCGCCCGCTCGGCGCTGGAGCAACTCCTGGCGGGCCGTCACCAAGGCTTGGAGTTGGGCTCCATCCGCGTTTCGTCGATGAGCGCGAGCTCCGGTCCAGCCGCCGCGGCGGACGCGCACTGACCTTCGCATTCACGGCACTTCGACATTGAGAGGACACACCACCATGGACCGCAGACAGTTCATTCAGCTCGGCGCGCTCGCTGGGGGCACGCTGGTCGCAAGCCAAGCCCTCGCGCAAGGACAGTCCCACGCCGTGCCTTCCGCTCCCGTCAGCGCACGCGCCAGGACGCCGAGCATCGTCGCTCCGGGCGGGCAGGTGGCCGTCACCACGCCCAACGGCTCCACGCTACCCTGGAGGAAGGTGGGGGGCGTGAAGGTGGGCCACCTGGTGGCCATGCCTGTGAAGCACACCTTCGCCCCTGGGCTGGAGGTGGAAGCGTGGGGCTACAACGGCTCGACGCCAGGGCCCACCATCGAGGCGGTGGAGGGAGAGCGCCTTCGCATCTACGTCACCAACCGGCTGCCTGAGCCGACCACCGTGCACTGGCACGGGCTCATCATTCCCAATGGCATGGATGGCGTGTCCGGGCTGAACCAGCGCCCCATCGCCCCCGGAGAAACGTTCGCCTACGAGTTCACGCTGAACCAGCCGGGCACGTACATGTATCACCCGCACTACGACGAGATGACCCAGATGGCGCTGGGGATGATGGGCATGTTCATCGTCCATCCGAAGCGTCCGCGCGGCCCGAAGGTGGTCCGCGACTTCGCGCTGATGACGCACGAGTGGAAGGTGCTTCCAGGCATGCGCCGGCCGGACCCCAACGCGATGAGCGACTTCAATGTCCTCACGTTCAACTCCAAGGCCTTCCCGGCCACCGAGCCGCTCGTCATCGGACGCAGGGAGCGGGTGCGCATCCGCCTGGGGAATCTGTCCGCCATGGACCACCACCCCATTCACCTGCATGGCCTGTCCTTCGAAATGACGGGGACGGATGGGGGCTTCGTCCCCGAGTCCGCCCGCTACCCGGAGACTTCGATCCTGGTGCCGGTGGGGAGCACCCGGGTCATCGAGTTCGTCGCGGACGAACCGGGTGACTGGGCCATGCACTGCCACATGACCCACCACGTGATGAACCAGATGGGACACGCGGGTCCGGTGACGCTGGGCGCTGACGCACGGGCCATCGACCGGCGGGTGCAGGCGCTGGTGCCGGGGTACATGACGATGGGGCAGGATGGCATGGGCGGCATGGAAGAGATGGGCATGCCAATGCCGGCCAACAGCATTCCCATGAAGGGCGGAAAGGGGCCCTTCGGCCCCATCGACATGGGCGGCATGTTCACGCTCCTCAAGGTGCGCGAGAACCCGGACACCGAGGATGGGAGCGGCTGGTACGTGCACCCGAAGGGGACGGTGGCGGAAAAGGCCGACCCGGTGCGCATGGACGCGGACGGCATCAATCCGGACGTGCGCTTTGGTTGATGGCGAAGGGGGCAGAGGACGGCTTGCACCAGGTCCTCTGTCCCTGTACCTGAACGGCATGAGCGACATGAATCAGGGAGCGGGTGCGGAGAGCGATGGCGTGGTGCGGCCCCTGTCCGCCGACGTCATTTCCAGTCTGGTGGAGAACCACCGGGAGTTCTTGCGCTTCCTCGAGCGTCGGGTTGGGAGCCGCGCGGTGGCGGAAGACATCCTTCAGGATGCGTTCGTCCGTGGCATGGGCAAGGCGGAGACGCTCCGCGAAGATGAGTCGCTGACGGCATGGTTCTACAGCGTGCTGCGCAACGCGGTCATCGACCATTACCGGCGTCGTGGCACGACGGAGCGCGCGCTGGCTTCGCTGGCCAGCGAGCTCGAGGAGGGCCATGCGCCGGAAGCGGAACTGGCGCAGGCTGTTTGCCAGTGCGTGGGCCGGCTGGCCGGCACCCTCAAGCCCGAGTATGCCGAGGCGCTGCGGCGTGTGGAGGTGGAGGGCGTCAGCGTCCCGGCTTTCGCCCTGGAGGCGGGCATCACGTCCAACAACGCGGCGGTGCGACTGCACCGTGCTCGCAAGGCGCTCAAGAAACAGTTGGAGGTTTCGTGCGGTACGTGCGCCTCGCACGGCTGTCTGGACTGCACGTGCGCGACGCAGGGCGCCGAGAAGAAGGCCGGGGGCTGCGGGAGCGCGAAGGCATGACCTGACCGCGGCTCCAAAGCGACATGCCCGGCTGTTCCAGTCGACGGGCGCAGCCAAGCCGCGCGGAGCCCGAGTCCGTCTGGGCTTCACGCGCAGGTTGGCTGTCATTGCCGCGACGGCGGCTCACACGAGGGGATTGGTGTGGGGAGGGGCTGGTGGTGCGGACGGGCAAGGAGGCCCGTCCGCACACGGGGGCAGTTCATGCGGTGGGGGCGGATTCGTACCCGGCGTCGCGGAGCGCCTCGATGAGGATGTTGACGTTCGCGGTCGCGGCGTCGTGTTTCACGAGAACCTGGCGTTGCTCGAACCGCACGTTGACGTCCTGCACGCCTTCGACTTTCCGCAGCGCGGTGTTGATGTGGCTGACGCAGGACCGGCAGGACATTCCCTCGACCTTCAGGAGGGTCTCATCATTCGGGTTCATCGGGTGGCTCCATCATCAAGCGGCGTTCATCGCCGGCTCGAAGAGGGAGACGCGGACCGTCGCGGGTACTTACAGTCGCGCGGCGCCGAACTCACTGCTGACAACCGGCGTGCCAAACCCAAGGGCTCCAGGCCAGCGCGCCCGCGCCTGCCTGGGCGCCCCAAGCGCATGTTGCCTGCGACAGACGGTCCGGTTGCAGAGGAGTCCTGTGCTCTCAACCTTGCCTGGGGAGAGGGGGAGGCCCGACATGGCGCGGAAGAGTGGCAAGGGGAAGACGTCCGAGGAGCAGCAGGGCGGCGACGGGCAGTCGGCGGCGGTCTCCGGTGGAATGAAGACGTACCACGAAGGGGAGCGTTTCCCCGGCCGCATTGGCAGGACGTGGGAGGAGTCCGAGCCGGCCTTCCCCGTGCCTCCCGAGGCGCCGAAGGGGGCGCCGAACATCCTGTACATCATCCTCGACGACGTCGGTTACGGGGCGTGTGACACGTTCGGCGGCCTGGTCGAGACGCCGAACATCACGCGGCTCGCCGGCAACGGTCTCCGGTACACCAACTTCCACACGACGGCCCTCTGCTCACCGACGCGCGCGTGCCTCTTGACGGGGCGCAACCACCACTCGGTTGGCATGGCCAACATCACCGAGCTCGCAACCGGCTTCCCTGGCTACGACGCGCGCCAGAAGCCGGACAAGGCCGCCATTGGCGCGATGCTCCACCAGCACGGCTACGCGTCGTTCGCGCTCGGCAAGTGGCACAACACGCCGTCGGAGGAGTCCGGCCCCTCGGGCCCGTTCGACCGGTGGCCCGACGGGCCGCTCTTCGGGTTCGACCGCTTCTACGGCTTCATGGGCGGTGACAACAACCAGTGGTACCCGAAGCTCTACGCGGGGCGCGAGGCCATCGACCCTCCGCGCCTGCCGCAGGAGGGCTACCACCTGTCGGAGGACCTCGCCGACAAGACGGTCGATTTCATCTCGAACCATGCGTCGTTGACGCCCGAGAAGCCGTGGCTCGCCTACCTCGCGTTCGGCGCCTGCCACGCTCCGCACCACGTCTGGCCAGAGTGGATTGAGAAGTACCGTGGCAAGTTCGACATGGGGTGGGACCGCTACCGCGAGCAGGTGCTGGCGCGGCAGAAGCAGTTGGGCGTCATTCCGGCCAACGCCGCACTCGCGCCCATGCTCGAAGGCGTGCCCAGGTGGGATGATTTGTCGGACGACCAGAAGCGGCTCTTCGCGCGGATGGCCGAGGTCTACGCCGCCTTCCTGTCGCACGCGGACGCGCAGATTGGGCGCGTCGTCGAGTACTTGGAGCGGTCGGGCCAGCTCGACAACACGTTGCTCTTCGTGTTCATCGGCGACAACGGCTGCTCCGGCGAAGGCACGAACTCGGGCCTCTTCAACGAGGGCGCGCTCGGCACGGAGCGCCCCGAGACGGTCGAGACTCTGGAGGGGAACCTCCAGCGCATCGACAGGCTCGGGCAGCCGGGCTCCTATAACCACTTCCCGGTGGGGTGGGCACTGGCGATGAATGCACCGTTCAAGCTCTGCAAGCAGTACACGCACTTCGGCGGGACGCGGAATCCCCTCGTGGTGCACTGGCCCAAGGGCATCCAGGCCCGAGGTGAAATCAGGACGCAGTTCCACCACGTCATCGACATCGTCCCCACCATCCTGAAGGCCGCCAGGATTGAGGCGCCCGCCGTCGTCAACTCCGTCTCCCAGGCGCCGATGGAAGGCGTGCCGATGAATTACTCGTTCGACGACGCGGACGCGCCCACTCATCACCCGACGCAATACTTCGAGATGCTGGGCAACCGCGCCATCGTCAACGGGAAGTGGAAGGCCGTCACCTACCACGGTCGCAAGCCGTGGGAGAACCATGCGGCCTGGTCCTTCGACGAGGATCACTGGGAGGTCTACGACCTCGAGAAAGACCCGACCGAGTGTCATGACCTCATGGCGCAGCGGGATTTGTCGAAGCAAGATGACCCGGCCGTGAAGCGGATGATTCATCTGGTCGGCCTGTGGTGGGCCGAGGCCGGCCGCTACAACGTGCTCCCGCTCGATGACCGGTTCCAGGAGCGCCTGCTGGGGAGGGCCGAGCTGGCCAAGAAACGGACGCGGTTCACGTTCGGGCTGGGGGCGGTACGGATTCCCGAGGCCGCGGCGCCCGACACGAAAAACCGCTCGTGGGCCATGACCGCCGAGATTGAAATCCCCGAGCAGGGCGCCGAAGGTCCCATCGTCGTGATGGGCGGAGACACCGCCGGGTGGTCCCTCTACCTGAAAGGCGGCGTCCCCACGTTTTGCTACAACTTCGCCGCTGTCGAATACACATACATCCGTGCGCAGCAGAAGATCGGTCCGGGCCGCCACACGCTCCGCTTCGAGTTCGAAATCCAGCCCGAGCATCGAACCGACACGGGCAAGCCCGTCATTTACGGCGCCGGAGGCATGGGCCGCCTCGCGGTGGACGGCAAGTGGGTCGCCGAGGGCAGGATTCCGCAGACGATGGCGTTCATGTACAGCCTCGACGAGACGTTCGACGTCGGCTGCGACAAGGGAGCGCCCGTGACCGACGAGTATGAGCCGCTCGCGGCCTTTACGGGCAAGGTCGTCGAAGTCACCGTGGACTTGCACCCGGAGACAGCGTTGGAGCCAGCACGCCACACGGATGCTCAGGTCACCCAGGCGATGGCCCGGCAGTGAGGGAGGGCTTCTCACCCTGGAGGCAGGACGCGAAATCGCGGACATCGCTACGTGACAGCAACTGTCGTCGCGCGGTCATGTGGCTCGCTACGTAATCGCAGTACGACGCTCGCCGTCGTATGCGGGGCTCAAGCCAGCGGGCCCCGCCGACGTCTTCCGATATGCGCTCGGTGTCAGCCCGTGCCGCTTCTTGAAGAGCGCGGTGAACGTGGAGGCGTCCTCGTACCCAACGCGGTATGCGATCTGCGAGACGGCCTCGTTGCTGGAGAGTAGAAGCGCTCGGGCGCGCGCCAGCCGAACCTCCGTGAGGTAGTCGACAAGGGTCTTCCCCGTGGCGTCGAGGAAGCGGCGCCGGAGATTGCGCGGGCTCATGTGCACCATCCGCGCAACTCCCTCTGCAGCGACAGGCTCGCCGTAGTGCGTTTCGATCCACTCCTGCACCATGAGGACCTGGGCGTCTCCGTGGTCGCGAAGGGGAATGGTGTGCAGCAGGGGCAGCGCATCCGCGCCGGGCTCGTAGATGAGCGAGTACTGATAGGTGCGCTCGGCGATCGGCGCGCTCAGGACGCGACCGATTGCGTGACAGAGCGCCGTCGCTGACGCGCTCATGTCCCGCGCGGTCACGAGTCTTCCCGTTACCGCGAGCCGTTGTTCGCTCGTCCAGTTCACCCGTGGATACTGGCGGCGACAGCGCTCCAGGCAGGCCCAGTGCGTGGTCGCCGTGTGGCCATCGAGCAAACCTGTCTCCGCGAGCAACCAGCTCCCTGTGGTGAGCGCGAGCACCAGGCACCCTCGCCGGTGTTGCCCGGCAATCCAGTCCGAGAGCCCCGGTGGCTGCCGCGCGGGCTCCATGAACGGAATCGCCAGCGACGGGAGAACGAGCACGTCGACGTCTACGCGATCCCACGCGTCCTCCGCGCGGAGCAATGGTCCGCCAGCAGTCGTCACCTCGGCCGGCTTTGCACCAAGGAATCGGGCCTCGATATTGCCGCTGCCCGGTCGTGCCTGAGCGATCACCGACGCGATGTGGATCAGGTCCTTCGCGAGGCTTGCGCTCGAACCCCAGACGCCGGGATAGAGGCAGATTCCGACGCGAGCGCTCCTGGTTGTCCGTTTCGCCATAGTCTATGTCCGTCGCGCCTCTGGAGGGCTCGACCCCTCCAAGCCATGCTCTGACCATGGCTGAAACCACCGCTGGACGAGAGTATTTCGAGAAGGACGCCTTCGCACGAGAGCTTGGCATCGAACTCCTGGAGGTCGGTCCCGGAACGTCGCGCGTCCGTCTTCCCACATCGTCGCGCCGCTCAAATGGGCTCGGAACAACGCACGGTGCCGTGATCTTCGCTCTGGCGGACGTTGCCTTCGCGGTGGCCTGCAACTCCCACGACCAGAGAGCCATCGGCGTGCAAGCCAACATCGCGTACCTCGCGGCTGCCGGCGATGGGGCCATCGAGGCGCGAGCCACCGAGATATCGCGAGGCCGTAAGCTGGCCACCTACGACGTGCGCATCGTCGATGCCGAGGAACGGTTGGTCGCCGCCTTCCAGGGCACCGCCTACCTGCGCTGACGAAGTTCGCGGTCATGTGACGTGTTCCCTCCGCGTGCGGTCGGCGGCATTGCCCCTGCGGAGGCCGACGCATGTCCGACACGAAGCTGCGTGAGTCCGAGTGCGAGGCGCCGCACGTTGTCGGGCTTACAGTTTCAATGTCTCTGAGCGTCAGTGCTTCACCGGTGGCTTTTGCCGAGCGGATGCGGGTGGTACGGAACCTCGATCGAGGTCCCCATGTGCCGAAACCGATGGCTGTTGGCGAGCATCGTTTCCTTCGTTGCTTGTGTCTCCGAGCCGAAGAGGCTGCCCGCCTCCATGGACCCCTCGAATCCAGATGCGCCCGAGGCCCCGCCAGCGCCCCAGTTGACCGCATTCGCGGCCTCCACTCCGGAAGTGCCTGCGTCTGACATGTCACAAGGAGAGATGGGGCACTCCCATCACGGTGCATCCTCGGATGGAGGCGTTGTCGTCTACACGTGCCCCATGCACCCTGAAGTGCAGTCCAGCAAGCCAGGAAGCTGCCCGAAGTGCGCTATGGGGCTGGTTCCGGAGAAGCCTGGAGACACGGAGGTGGGGGACGCAGGGGCACCCGGCGCTGCACCGGCCGACCATGACCACGCCCCCGGGCACGGGGGGCATCCGTGAGGCTGTCTTTGCTCGTGGGCGCGGCACTGCTAGCAGGAGGTTGCGCGTCCATCCAGAAGGAGCGTGGCCACGCGGAGGTCGCGGCGCTCGTCGAGGAGCGGCTGGGCCGCAAGACGCGCTGGAACCAGGGCACTCCAGAGGACGCTGAGGTCGCGCGCCATCTCGACGCGCTCCTGAAGGAGGACCTCACCTCGGACCATTCGGTGGAGGTGGCCCTGCTCAACAATCCGGCGCTCCAGGCCACCTACGAGGACCTGGGCGTCTCGCAGGCCGACATGGTTCAGGCCGGCCTGCTCTCCAACCCGACTTTGGACGGGAGCATCGGCTTTCCCATTTCCGGGCGTGGCGCGTCAGAGCACGAGGTCTCGCTGGTGCAGGACTTCGTGGATCTCTTCACGCTGCCCCTGCGCAAGCGCGTCGCCCGGGAGCAGTTCATGGCGGACACGCTACGGGTGGCGCACGAAGCGCTGGCCACCGCGGCGAAGGTGCGCAAGGCCTTCAGCGAGGTGCAGGCCCTCCAACAGCTCATGGAGCTGCGCCGCATGGCGCTCCAGGCGGCCGTGGCGGCGGCGGACCTCTCCGCCCGGCTGCGCGCAGCGGGCAACATCACCGAGCTGGAGCTTGCGAGTGAACAGGCCGCCGCCGAGGGAGCCCGGCTCGAACTGGCGGAGGGGGAGCTCGCGTTGGTGGAGGCCCGGGAGCACCTCAACCGCCTCATGGGCCTGTGGGGGCCACGTACGCAATGGACTCTCTCCGAGAAGCTCCCGCCGTTGCCTGACCAGGAGGTTTCGCTGGCGCACCTGGAGTCGCTCGCCATCCGTCACCGGCTGGACATCGACGCTGCCCGAAAGCAGGTCATGCTGCTCTGGAATGCGCTGGAGCTCGCGCGGAGTACTCGCTTCTTCGGGCGCGTGGACGTGGGCGTTCACGAGCACCGGGACGCGGACGGCCCCAGGCTCTTTGGCCCGACCCTGTCTCTGGAGTTGCCCATCTTCGACCAGCGCCAGGCCCTCATCGCCCGGCTGGAAGCTCAGCACCGCCAGGGTGAGCGGCGGCTGATGGAGCTGTCCGTCAACACCCGCTCGGAAGTGCGCGCCGCCCGCGCCCGGCTGCTGGCGCTTCGCCTGGTGGCCGACCGTTACCGGCGAGTGGTGTTGCCCCTTCGTGAGAAGGTCGTCGAGCAGTCGCAGCTCCAGTACAACGCCATGCAGATAGGTCTCTTTCAACTGCTCTCCGCCAAGCGCGAGCAGGTGGATGCGTATCAGGGCTACATCGAGGCCGTCCGCGACTACTGGATGGCGCGGGCCGACCTCGAGCAACTCGTGGGTGGCCGGCTGCGGGAGGGCAGCGCGGCACCCACGCCATCGCCCTCGCAGCCTTCCCAACGCGTACCACCTGGGCCGCCCGGCCCACCCGCGCAGCCAGCACCACCCGGGACGCCCTCGGGGCACGGGCAGGATGTCACCCATGGCACGGAGAGCCCCCATGAGCACCCGCACGACTGAAACCGAGCGCGCACCGGGCCGTGAGGATGACGCCCCTGGAGCTCGGGAGCGCAGGGGGGCCCCTGGAAACTCTCCGGCGATTGGAGCCGAGGGAACGCTGACGCGGCGGAGCATGCTTGCCACGGCGGGAGCCACGCTCACGGGAGGCTCGCTGCTGCTGAGTGGCTCCGCTGCGCGCGCCCAGTCAGCCGTCTCAGGCGCACGTGGGCCTCGCGAGGGCTCCGCGGCTGACACCGGCCAGCGGTATGCGCGGCAGGACTGGTTGCGCCCCGGAATGCCCGACCGGGACTACCGGCCCGTGGTGGTGCCCAATGGCTCCAAGCTGCCGTGGAAGGTCGTGGACAACGTGAAGGTCTTCCACCTGGTGGCCGAGGAGGTGGCGCATGAGTTTGCCCCGGGACTGAAAGCCTTCTGCTGGGGCTACAACGGTCGAGTCCACGGGCCCACCATCGAAGCGGTGGAGGGGGACCGGGTGCGCATCTACGTCACGAACCGGCTACCCGCGGCCACCACCATCCACTGGCACGGACTCCTGGTGCCCAGCGGTATGGATGGCGTGGGCGGCCTCAGCCAGAAGTCCATCGCTCCTGGCGAGACGTTTCGGTACGAGTTCACCCTGCGCCAGGCGAGTACGAACATGTATCACTCGCACCATGACGAGATGACGCAGATTGGCCTCGGGATGACGGGCATGTTCATCATCCACCCGCGCCGACCTGTGGGGCCCCGCGTCGACCGGGACTTCGTCATCCTCCTGCATGAATGGCGCATCGATGTCGGCACGGAGCGACCCAATCCGAATGAGATGACGGACTTCAACGTGCTCACCATGAACGCGAAGGCGTTCCCGGGCACGGAGTCGCTCGTGGTGCGCCAGGGTGAGCGGGTGCGCATCCGGTTGGGCAACCTGAGCCCGCAGAACCATCACCCCATCCACCTGCACGGTTTCCACTTCCGTATCACCGAAACGGATGGCGGGCGCGTCCCCGAGTCCGCGCAGCAGCCGGAGGGAACGGTGCTCGTCCCCGTGGGCAGCACACGTGTCATCGAGTTCGTGGCGGACGTGCCCGGGGACTGGGCCCTGCACTGTCACATGACGCACCACATGATGAATCAGATGGGCCATGCGTTCCCCAATATGATTGGCGTGAAGCCGGGGAGCCTGGACGCGAGGGTCCGCACGCTGCTACCGGGCTACATGACGATGGGCCAGACGGGGATGGCGGAGATGGGCGAGATGGGGATGCCCATTCCGCCCAACTCCATTCCCATGCTGGGGGCCCAGGGCAAGCACGATTACATCACGGCGGGAGGCATGTTCACCGTGCTCAAGGTTCGCGAACGGTTGGAGAGCTACGCGGACCCTGGCTGGTACGACAACCCACCTGGCACGCTGGCGGTGGCGGCCACCTCGGACGAGCTGCGCCGGGACGGTATCGACGTGAACGCCCCGGCCCTGGTCGATCCCGGCGCACCGGCCTGACCCGAGCCCAACGCTGGAGACCTCCAGTGAGCCCGGGTGCTGCTAGAGGATCGCCTCGAGGGCCGACTGAAGTTCAGAGTCGCCATAAAGCTGGTCTGAGTAGCCGTAGAAGCTCTCGCGCACGAAGAGGGTTTGGTCTTTGATTTCAATACTCTTCGTGCCCGGGTCGTCGGCACTCTTGGCGACATTCAGGAAAACAATCCTGTTGAACTTGGCTCTGACGGCCTCACGGCCCATGTCATCCTTGCAGATTTCCTTCATCACAGTGACGACGAGGCCCGGGCCATATGACTCGTAGTAGCTGTCGTAGCAGTCGAGGATCGTCTTGTCCTCGGGGAAGCTCGCAACATCAATCTCAAACGGCAGTTCGAATCCAATCGCCGCGTTGAGTTCCGACTGAAATCGGGCGGAGTGAGAGTCTTTGATGGCGGCGATGCGCCGACG
This sequence comes from Myxococcus sp. CA005, assembly GCF_006518205.1. Taxonomy (NCBI): domain Bacteria; kingdom Pseudomonadati; phylum Myxococcota; class Myxococcia; order Myxococcales; family Myxococcaceae; genus Myxococcus; species Myxococcus sp. CA005. The sequence goes on from NZ_SRLV01000033.1 coordinate 55,484, forward strand.
CTCGGCGAGTCCCATGGTGTAGTCCTTATAGTAGAAATGCCTGATTGTTACTCCGAGTATTCTCGGGTGGATTTTGTGCGTCAACCTGTTTCTTGCCGCCCCCATGTTGAGACAGCACGCGTGGCCTACTCGATATTCGAGCGCACAAAACGCACCCGCTCCGGGAGCGATGCCAGGGGAAGGGGGAGCAGCTCGTAGCCAAGGCTGGTGTAGACCTCGACCATCGAGCGATAGGTCGCCTTCGCTTCGTCGGGGGCCTGTTTGCGCTCGGCATCTTGCGCGAAGATTTCGGGCCAATGCGGCGCGATGAAGACACGTCGATTGTAGCGAAACAGCTCCGCGGCCTTCCAGAGGTGTGGAGGCACTGGAAGACCACATACCCGAAGGTATCCGATGACGTCGGGAACGCCGCGATCCAGGATGACAGGACGGCGTAGTTCGCAGGCCTCCTTGTGGGTTCGCATCTCCCATCCAAGCATCAGCTCGGCGAAGGCCGTCCGATCAGCCCAAGGGAGGGCATGGCCGCCTATTGCGACCTGCTGCTGAATGATGGCACGGCCCGCTTCAGGCATGTGCGCGAGTCCCTCCACCGCCAGCGCCTCGATGAGACTGCTCTTGCCGGAACCGGGGCCGCCTGTGATGACATGAAGATGAACGGTCATGGTCTCCTTCGAGTTGGCGGGTATGTACCGCACCGGATTGTCGAGACACCAGGCCGGTTGCAATCAGGCCGCTTGCTTCGACAGGTGCGCTTCACCGCCGGGGAGGAAGTCGCGGCTCCTCCCCGGCGCAGTTTCGCTGTGGGGCCCGTCAGCGTGCAGCCGCGGCGCGACTCACGCTCTGGGTGGTCATTCGCGAGAAGGAGCCCAGCCACCGCTTGAACATCTTCTGGAGTGCGGACTGGGAGCCTTCGGAAACCAGCGATTGGACACCGAAGAGGATTTGATAGGCATCCAGGTGCTGGTACCCGACTTCGGCCCAGAATTGGGCTTCGGTCGTGATGGGATTGGTGCCGTGGAAGGTGCCTGGCACCTTGACGTTGGGGAGTTGCGTGTAGGGGCCAGGAAGGGCGCCGCCAAGTTCCGAGGCCGCGACGGCGAGGTTGACCAGTTTCGTGATGTCCGAGGGGACCTGTCCACCCTCCCAGTTCGCGGGATAGAGGGTGGGAATCTCCTTGAGGCTGTCGACGACCCACGCGTGTGGCACGGCGTCGAGGCTGTTCCAGATGTTCTGGTTCCAGGCGTATTGGGGCTGGGGCAGGTTCAGGCTGACCGGCGGGAACACCCGCTCGAAGAACTCGGAGAGACCCTGGTTGCCAGGGGTGGGACCGGCGGCCGGGAGCACGTAGACGTGGTCCCAGTCCCCAGTGCTGAGTGGCCCGCCTGATGGATTGAACAGGGCGAGTGCGAGCGTCGGCGCCAGCGCGCCGCCCAGACTGTGGCCACTGAAGATGAGCGTCTTTGAACCCGTCGCGCTCACCGAGCGTAGAAATTCCACCAAGGTTTGCTGGGTCATCAGCGTGTCGGTCATGCCCAGCAGATTGTTGACGCCCAGCGCGGTCCCCGTCGAGAGAACGGGCCAGGGATTGATTCCCGAAGGCACTCCGTAGGACGGCAGGTTCGGGAACGCAGTCGTCCAGAGCTTGGTGGTGTTGACGCTGTTGTCCTCGATATTCTTGTCATATTGGGAAGACGCGTTGGTTCCCGCGATGGCGACGACGTAGACGGACTGGTCGGGGCTCGCCGCGACGTACATGACATTGTCCGCGTAGGTCGTTGGGCTTTCCTGGTCCACGAACACCGCCGGCCCCCAGACGAGCGACCATTGCCCCTCCATGGCCTTCTTGACGTCCGACAGGGCCAGGAAGGTGGTGAGCTTGGTTTGCAGTGCCTTGGCCAGCCTCTTGGCGTCGCCTGGCGTGTCGCCTACGCCGTTGGACTCCCAGGCGAGGAGGAAGGCCTTCTGACAGAGATTGAGGGGAAGGGTGGTGGATGACATAGGGGTCCTCTGCGGCGTTGTGGGACCCACTCAGGGATACTGAGTGGGATATGGGCCTCCCGGGCTTCGGCCCGCGTGCCCACTCGCTGGAAATGCAGGGGAGGTGCCAACACCGCAACCAGAGGGAATTGCTCACTCACCCCTGGCCAGGAAGCAGGCTTCACCTGGGAAATGACGTGTCAGCCCTCCGCTTTGACGTGTCTGTTCTCTCCCTGCCCCCTTTTGCGAGGCGCGGAGTGCGTGCAGAGTCCCGTGAAGCGCTTCTCGCGGAGGCCCAGACGGCCATGTCCATGCCCCAGGTTCCCAGTCCCATGCGCCGACGTTCGGGCGCCGTCCTCGTCCTCGCCGCCGTCGTGCTGCTCAGCGGAGCCGCGCCGGAGAGCGCCCAGGAGCAGGTGCTGGGTTCAGCGGGAAGCGACCCGCGCATCGAGGCCGTGGCGATGCCATGCAAGGGGGGCCAGCATGCGCTGCGCGTTCGCCGCGGCGGCGCGAAGAGCACGGCGACACTGTCCGAGCCGTATGATGCGCTCACGTGCAACGTGGCGAAGTCGACGGCGCCTGGATGGAGCTGGACTGGTGGCGATGAGTCGACCTCCTGGGACCTCCATCTCCGGGCCGTGGAGCTCCAGGGAGGGCCGACGGCGCTTCTCATCACCCACGCGGCCGGCTACGAACATGTGCACCGCCAGCATGCCCTGTTCCTCGCGGACGCGAAGGGCGTGACCCGGGCCTGGGAGGGGACCGAGGGGCAGGGCCCCACCTCCTCCAGCGTGGAGGTCCAGGACGGCCGGCTCCTCTTCTCACGCACACTCGACATCGGCGTGGGAGAGTCGGCGGACCGTTGGGCCCTCACCGAGCTGCGCTGGGACGCAGGACGGAAGAAGGTGGTGGAGCGGCCTGCCGAAGCCTGGGCCGTCATCCTCCGTACGGAGGACTCGGTGCCGGCGGCCCGCGTGGCCGAGGCGCAGTTGGAAGCGGACTGCAAGGGCGCGACGCTGCTCATGGTGGACACCAACGACTTCGCGCGGCTCACCCGAGACAAGTGGGTGGTGGCCAGCTTCCTGCCGACACGCCAGGGCGCCGAGGCAGCGCTCAGGCGGCTGCGGCCGTGCGCACCGGATGCGTACCTCAAGCGCGTCCAGTGAGTGCCTCCGCACGGCGACGCCGCACGAGTGCCATTCGCGCCGCGACGTCGCGATCGTGCTGCGACGGGCTCCGCTCCAGTGCGGCGACGACGCCGTCGAAGTCGTCGTCGGATTTGTTCTGCGAGAGCTTCTGGGTGCCGCGGATGGACTCGATCGAGAGTGCCGCGCCGACGATGCCTGTGAGCATCTTGTCCAGCGTCGCAGGGCGCAGCTTGTTCATCGTCCACGGAGCCTTGTCCGGGATGCGTGCTTCGTGCTCCGCGCTCAGCGCGGCGAGGATATCGCGCAGGAGCGTGTCGTCGACGGGCGTGAGCGAGCCGACGATCTCGACGCTCTCGTAATCCCACGTCGGAACTTGATCGTGGCTCTTGTACCAGTCCGGGCTCACGTAGGCGTCGGCCCCGTTGACCACTGCGACGACTCGCATCGGCAACGCCCGCGACATCGGGTTGCCGCGTGAGAAGTGGCAAAGCAGACGACTCGCGGCCTCGTCGACGATGAACGGGACCTGCGCCACCCGCAGGGATTCATCGACCAACGTCGCGAAGCTCCGAGCGCGCACGAACGCAAGCATTTCGGCGCGGTCCTTCCAGTGAAACACTGATGTGGGGTGCATGACCTGGCTTCCTTCCATTCCGCAGTGCAGCTTCGACATCAGGGTCCAGTGGCCGTTGATGGAGCGAGGTCGCGAATGTGTTGTCGCCCCTCTCGAAGAGGTGCCCCGAAAGCTGAGCGCGGACGCGGGCCACTTCTCCGCGAAGAACGTCCGCTGGCTGGAGTCGGTGGGGGTCGAGCCGTACATCACCATCTCCGGCCGGATTCGACTAGAATCCCACCCCTTATGGAGCGGACCGGCGCAGCGGCAGTCATCATCGGCAACGAGGTCTTGACGGCGAAGGTCCATGACCTGAACGGGCCGCACCTCATCAAGCGCCTGCGCGAGGTGGGCATCCCGCTGCACTCGGTGGAGACGGTCCTCGACGACGTGGACGCCATCGTGGACGCGGTGGCCCGGGCCCGGCGCAAGGCGCGGTACGTCTTCACCAGCGGCGGCATCGGCCCCACCCATGACGACGTCACCGTGCGCGCGGTGGCCCTGGCCATGGGACGGAACGTGGTTCGGCTGCAGGAGATGCTGGACCTCATCATGTCCCGTGCCACCGAGGAGCGGCCGGTGACGGCGGAAGGGCTGCGGCTCGCCGATGCCCCAGAGGGCGCCGTGCTGCTTCCCCAGGCCGACATGTGGTTCCCCGTCCTCACGGTGGATGACATCTTCCTGCTGCCCGGTGTGCCGCAGTTGTTCAGGATGCAGTTGGAGACCGTGCTCGCGCGGCTGAGCGGGTCGCCCGTGGCCGTGAGCTGCCTCTACCTCCGGCTGGGCGAAAGCGACATCGCCGCCGTGCTGGACCGCGTGGCGCTCGACATGCCGCACGTAGCCATCGGCTCCTACCCGGAGTTCGACACGGACAAGGACTACCGGGTGAAGGTGACGGTGGAGTCCGCCCAGCGCGGGCCCGTGGATGACGCCCTGACGCGCATCCTCACGGGCCTGCCGGAAGGCGCGGTGGTGCGGCGGGAGTAGGGCTCCCGCCGCGTTCCGAAAGCGCCTACAGCCCCAGTCCCAGCCGCTGGCGCAGCCGGAAGAAGTCGTCCGTGAAGGTCCACGCCAGAATCGTGCGCAGGCGCTCACCTTCGCGCACGGCCTGGATCATGGGCTCGGGCGTATCCAGCCGGGCACCCGCGAAGTTCGGGTCCTCGCGCAGCACCATGCCCAGGCCCACCGCCACATCGCCGCACATCAGCAGGCCCGCGCGGTCCGCCGAGTAGTCGAGGGCCTCCAGCCAGGGCGCCAGGTCCACCTTCTGTGCGTCGCCCAGCGACATCGCCGGACTCTCCAGCGCCTTGAGCGCCTTGCGCGGGAAGGCCCGCTTGAGCTGCTTCACCGACTCGTCGTTGCGCCGGCCCAGCGCGCTGAACTGCGGCGCGTGCAGGCGGACGGCGCTGCCGAAGAGGTCCGCCGTCTCGCCCTGGGACAGCTTCTCCAGCACCGCGGTTTTGTTGAGCAGCCCCAGCGCCGCGCGGCCCAGGAGGAACTTCTGCTCGCGCGCGTTGAAGCGCCGCACCACGTCCTGGCCAATGCACACCGACATGGGCTCCGTGGTCTCCAGCACCGTGAGCCCGCGCCGCGCCTGGTAGGCCTCGAAGGTTTCCACGCCGAACACCTGCGCCACGGCGCGGATGGCCTTGTACACGGCCGAGTCCGGCTTGAGCCGGTCCGCCTTCGGATTGACGCCCACGATTTCGAAGTTGGGCGGGTACACCTTCTCCAGGTGCTCGCCCATCGCGCGCAGCACCTCGAGCAGCGGGCCCCGGGCCCCCGGGTGCATCAGCACCGAGTCCACATCCGTCTGCGTCAGCGCCTCGCGCGCCTCCTGCGCCAGCCGCGTGCGGGCCTCCATGTAGAAGGCCAGCTCCACCTCGTTGGCGGAGCGCAGGAAGTGCAGCGCCGCCGCCGCGCAGAACGCCTTGTCGAGCTGCTTCAGGCCCTCCCAGAGCTTGAACAGCGCGTGCAGGCTGTCCACCCGCGTCGGGTCCTGCCGGAGAATCTGCCGGTGCTCCTCGATGGCCATCGGCACCGATGACGAGTCCCGCGCGTACAGCTCCGCGAGCACCGCGCGGGCCTGGAGGTTGGTGCCATCACCATCCACCACCTGCCGGTACAGCGCGGTGGCGCGAGCAGGCTCGGACAGCGGACCCGCGTACAGGTCCCCGGCCCGCATCCGCAGCGTCGCGGCGCGCTTGGGCTCCACGGCCAACTGGCCCGTGGCCTGGGCCTCCAGCAACTGCGCCAGCTCCGGCAGGTTCCGAGCGCGCTCGTAGAGGACCACCAACCGGTCCACCAGGGCGGGGTTGCCCGGGGACAGCTCCAGCGCGCGGCGGTAGAGCGGGGTGGCCGCGCCCGCGTCGCCCAGCCCTTCGTCATACGTACGCGCCAGCTCCAGCGTGAAGCGGGCGCGCGGCTCCGGCGGCAGCTCCTGCTGGAGCAGCTTGTGCAGGCAGTCCACCGCGCCCGCCCAGTTGCGCGCCTGCGTGTGCAGCCCGGCCAGGCGCTCCAGCGCCTCCAGGTGACGGGGCAGGGTGGCCAGCACCGTCTGGTAGTGCGCCGCGGCCCGGCTCGGGTCATTGAGGTGCGACGCGTACAGGTTCCCCAGCGTCATGTGGAACTGCGCCAGGACGCGCGGGTCGCCGCCGAGCTGCACGCGCTGGCTCAGCATGGCCGCGGCCTCGGGGTACTGCTGCGCCTCCAGCAAGAGCGCGCCACGCAGCTCCAGCGCCTCCGGGTGCCCCGGCTGCGCGGACAGGGCCTTCTCCAGCAGGGCCAGCGCCCGCGCGCGGTCATTCAGCGCGGTGTGGTGCAGCCGCGCCGCGCTGACGAACGCCGTGGCCGCCGCCAGTCCGTCCCGTTGCGCAAGCTTCGCTTCGGCGCGCCGCTCTTGCAGGGCCGCCAGGTCCGCGGAGCCACCGCGCTGCGCCAGCAGTTCCTCCAAGCCCGCCTGAGCGCCCGCGTGCAGCGGATCCTTCTCCAGCGCCTGCCGGTACAGCGCCGTGGCGCCGTCCGCGTCATTCAGCCGGCCCACGGCCAGCTTCGCCGCGCCGATGAGCGCCTCGATGGCGCCACGCGGATCGCGCGACACCCGGGCCTCGGCCTCCAGGGCGGCGCGGGCTCCCGCGAAGTCGCCCCGCTTCAAGGCCACGCGGCGAGCTCCCTGCATCGCGGGCAGGCACTGCGGCTGGAGCTCCAGGGCCTGCCGGTACAGCGCCGCCGCCCGCTCCAAGTCGTTGAAGCGCGTGTCCGCCAGCTCGGCGGTGCGCAGCAGCATCTCCAGGGCCTCGTCGGCGTCCTGCGCGGATGCCAGCCGCATGGTGTACAGGCGCGCCAGCCCCGCGGCGTCACCCGCCTGCCGCAGGCCTCGCTCCAGCACGAAGGCCAGCCGCGCATCGCCCGGGTCGGCATCGAATGCGCGCTTGTAGGCCTCCAGCGTGCCCTCGGCGGGGCTCTTGTCCAAGTCCACCGCGGCGGACAGCCGCAGGGCCATGGCCAACCGCGGGTCGTTCACCCGGTCGGCGATGCGCTGGCGCAGCTCGGCGCGGCGCGGCCGGTCCGAGGCGCGGATGCGCTCCAGTAGCGTGAGGGCGGTGAGGTTGCCGGCGTCCAGCGCCAGCACGGCCTCGCAGCACTGGGCCGCGCGGGAGGGCTCCTGGAAGCGGTCCAGGTACAGCCGCGCCAGCTTCAGGTACGCCGTCACCTTCGCCGCGGACGTGCTGCCCACCTGCGTCTCGCGGTCCAGGATGCCGACCAGCTCCTTCACGTTGTCCTGCGCCAGGTACAGCCGCTCCAGCGCGCGAAGCGTGGCGGCATGGCCCGGCGTCAGGCGCAGCACCTCTTGATACGTGTCGATGGCCAGCTCGGGCCGAAGCAGCTGCTCCTCCCAGATGGCCGCCGCCTGGTAGAGGGCGTTGGCGCGCTCCAGCGGGTCGGTGCGGTTGGCGGCTTCGGCGCGCAGCACCTCCACCAGGCTCTCCCACGCGGCCTGCGCGCGGTAGATGCGGGCCAGCGCGCGCAGCGCCGGGAAGTAGCTGGGCGCCAGCATCAGCGCCTCGTTGTACGAAGCGATGGCCTCGTTGTCCTGGTTCAGCCGCTGCTCGTACAGCTCGCCAATCTTGTAGATGAGCGCGGCGGCCTGCTCGGTGGAGGCGGAGCTCTCCGACTCCGCCCGGTACATGTCCACCAGCTTCTCCCACCGGCCATCCTGCGCGTACAGCCGGCCCAGCGCCTTGAGCGCGGGGAGATAGGACGGGGACAGCGCCAGCACGCGCTCATACGCGGAGATGGCGCCCGCGCGGTCCTTGAGGTTCTCGTCGAGAATCTCCGCGTTGCGGTGCAGCAGCGACAGCACCTGCTTGGTGTCACCCGCGAGCGACGCCTCCAGGTCGTGCGTCTCCAGCAGCTCACGGAAGCGACTGGCCCGCTCATAGAGCCGCGCGAGGTTGCGGATGGTGGGCAGGTGGTCCGACGCAAGGTCGAGGATGCGCTTCATGCACTCGATGGCGTGGTCCAGGTCGCCCAGGCGGTCCTCGTACACCACCGCCATCTTGTTCAACGTGGTGATGAGCTGATCCCGGTCGCTTGTCTGGAGCAGGTCCTGCTCATACATCGCCACCAGCTCCGCGAAGCGGCCCTGGCGCTCGTAGAGGCGCGTGAGGGCCTTCTGCGCGGGGAGGTAGCCCGGCTGCAACTGGAGGCAGGCGTTGTAGCGGGAGATGGCGTCCTCCTGCCGTCCCAGCCGCTCCTCCAGGATTTCGGCCGCCTTGTACATGCGCGCGGCCTTCTGCTTCGCGTCCTCGGCGGCGGCGACCTCCGCGTCGAAGACGGCGACCAGCCGCTCCCAGTCCTGCATGCGGTAGTACAGCTTGCCCAGGCCCGCCAGCGCGGCCGCGTGGCCGGGAATGCGGGCGACAATGGCCTGATACCGCGCCGCCGCGTCCGACTCGCGCTTGAGGACCTCCTCGTACAGCGCCGCCAGCCGGAGGTTGGTGGCCACCAGCTCGCTCTCGTCGTTGAGCGAACCCACGCGTGCCAGCAGCACGTCCGACAGCTCCTCGAAGCGGCCTTGCGTCTCGTAGATTCCGGCCAGCTCGCTCAGCACCAGCGGCTCGTTGGGGGACACCTGCCGCGCGGCGAGCAGCGCGGCCAACGCGTCGTCCTTGCGGTCGTTGCGCTCGTAGACCTTGGCGATCTGCAGGTACGCGGGCGCCGCCTGCGCGCCCAGCGCGGCCGCCTCCGCCCCCAGCGCGGCGAGCAGCTCATCCACGCGGCCTTCGCGCTCGGCCAGCCGCTTCATGGCAGCCAGGAGCTGGAGGTCCGACCGGTCCAGCGCGAAGGCCTCGCGGAACAGGGCCGCGGCGCCTTCCTTCTGCTTCAGCCGCTCCTCCAGCAGCAGGCCCGCGGCGGTGAGGTAGTGCGCGCGCAGCGAAGGCTGCTGCACGGTGGCGGCGATCAGCCGGTACACCTCCACCAGCGCAAGTGCGTCGTTGCGCGCGGCGTAGACGGACTCGAGCTGGGTGAGGACGACGACGTCCGTGGGCCGGCGCTCCAGGCACTGCTTCAGGCACGCGGCGGACTCCTCGTCCCGCGACAGGCGCTCCTGGAGGATGATGCCCTTCTCGAAGAGCAGCGCGGCCTGGTGGCGCGCGTCGTCGGTGGCCGCCAGCTCCGCGTCGATCAACTGGAGCACCATCTGCCAGTTGCCCACGTCCGCGAAGAGCCGGCGGGCGGCGCGGATGTTGACGAGGTAGCGCGGCGCCAGCTTGTACGCGTTCTGGAACGCCACCGCGGCGTTGCGCGGATTCTTGAGCGGCTCCTCCCAGAGCAGGCCCACCTCGTGGAAGAGCAACGCCGCCGTGTGGGGCTCCGCGGTGCTGAGGGCCTTGGCCTCGCGCTCCAGGGATGCGATGCGCTCGCGCGCTTCATCCTCGGCGCGGGTGTTGGCGGCAGTCGAGGGGGCGGTGGTCGCGGCCTGGGCCTGCGTCTCCGTGACCGGAGCATTCGGGCTCGCGGGCGCGCCAGACACAGGCAGGGGGGCCACGGGAACAGTGGTCCTCGGGACGTCGTTGCGCTCGCTCATGGAAAGCCGGCTCCGAATGGCCAATACGGGGGAGGAGAGACTGGCCGTCGCCGGTCGTAACATGCGCTTGGGCGGTCCCTCAACTTCCCGTCTTTCCTGACGATTTGGGTGCCAGCCACCCCAGGGGACGGACAGGCGAACCCTGCTTTGGAGCAACGCGGCGCCTACTTCCGCCGAGCACGCCACTCGTCGCGGCTCTGCCCCCAGCGGTCGACGCGGAGCATGTCGTGCGGCGGTGGCAGGTGTGCCTGTCCCAGCACGCGCGACCCCAGCCGGAGCGCGACCTGCTGGGACGGGGTGTTCTCTGGCACGATGCAGTGGATGACGTCGGTCCAGCCGAGGTGGTCGAAGGCCCAGTCCATGGTCGCCGCCGTCGCCTCCGTGGCGTAGCCCCGGCCCCAGTACTCGCGGAGCAGGCCCCAGCCAATCTCCGTTCCTGGCCAGCCCTCCGGCTGCCACGGGCCCACTCGCCCCACCCACGCGCCCGTGGACTTCTCCAGCACGGAGAACATCGCGAAGCCCTGGAGCGACCACGAGCCCGCCATCACACACAGGGTGCGCCACGCCATCGCGCGCGGCTGGACCCCTCCGATGAAACGCGCCGACTCCGGGTCGGCCGATAGCGCCGCGAAGCCATCCAGGTCCTCGGCCAGGGGCGGCCGGAGGATGAGACGCTGTGTTTCGAGTACGGGGCCATTGCTTGCCAGGTGAGACATTTCAAGCGCCTTTGTGTTTGGCATTGAGTTCGAACCGCCAGCCGGCCGCGAATGAATCCGACTGGCGGGAACGACCGCGTCATGCGGCTCCTCTGACGTCTACCAGATGCGGACGCGCTGCTCGGGAGTCAGGAACAGCGTCTGCCCGGGCTTGACATCGAACGCGCCATACCAGGCATCGAGGTTGCGAACGGTGGCGGTGCGGTACGGGCCCGGCGCGTGGCCGTCCGTCATGATGATGCGGCGCAGGTACGGCTCGCGGTACTTGGCGCGCCATACCTGGCCGAAGCCGAGGAAGAAGCGCTGGTCACCGGTGTAGCTGTCGATGACAGGCGCGGGCTTGCCGCCCAGGGAGAGCTGGTAGGCGTCATAGGCCACCGCCACCCCCGCCATGTCCGCGATGTTCTCACCCAGCGTCAGCTCGCCATTCACAGACAGGTCCGGCAGCGGGCGGTAGTCGTTGTACTGGGCCGCCAGGGCCTTCCCCGCGGCCTGGAACTTCGCTTCGTCCTCCTTCGTCCACCAGTTCTCCAGCTTGCCGCGCGCGTCGAACTTGGCGCCCACGTCGTCGAAGCTGTGGACGATTTCGTGACCGATGACCGCGCCGATGCCGCCGTAGTTGACGGCCGGGTCCGCGTTCGCGTCGAAGAAGGGCGGCTGCAGGATGGCGGCCGGGAAGATGATGGAGTTCTGCTGCGGTGAGTTCAGCGCGTTCACCAACTGCGGGACCATGTACCACTCCTTCCGGTCCACGGGCTGACCCAGCTTGGCGACGTTGCGCTGGTACTCGAAGCGGACGGCGCGCTCGGCGTTGCCGTAGGCGTCACCGGCCACGATGTCGAGCCCCGAGTAGTCACGCCACTTCTCCGGGTGGCCGATGCTTGCCTGGAGCGTGCCCACCTTCTCCTTGGCGCGGGTCCGCGTCTCGGGCGACATCCACGTCAGCGCGTCGATGCGCTTCTCGAACGCGGTGATGATGTTGCGGACCATGGCCTCCGCTTCCGCCTTCACCTCCGGCGGGAAGTACTTCGCGACGTAGAGCTTGCCCACCGCCTCGCCCATGGAGAGGTTGGTGGCGTCCACGCCACGCTTCCAGCGCTCCTTCTGGGCGGGCGTTCCGCTCAGCGTCTTGCCGTTGAAGGCGAAGCTCTCGTCGACGAAGGCCTTGGGCAGGTACGGGGCCGCGCGAGCCACCGCGTGGAAGGCCAGGTAATCCTTCCACGCCTGCAGGGGCTCGCTCTGGGCGAGCTTCGACAGGGCCGTCAGCGCGCTCGGCTGCCAGACGATGACCTGCTCCTGCGTGCCCAGGCCCGCGGCGTCGAAGAACTCCTTCCAGGCGAGGCCGGGCGCGCGCTTCACGAACTCCGCGCGCGGCCAGGGGTTGTTCGCCTTGGAGATGTCCCGCGTGTCGACCTGCGACACGTGCGCCTGGGCCATCTTTCGCTCCAGGGCGAAGACGCGGCCCGCGCGGGCCTCCACGTCATCGAAGCCGGCCAGCTTCAGCATGGCCGCGATGTGCGCCTGGTAGCTCTTGCGCAGCTCCGTGAAGCGCGGGTTGTCGACCAGGTAGTAGTCCCGGTCGGGCAGCCACAGGCCGCCTTGCAGCAGGTAGGGGGCGTAGCGCGACGGCTCGTTCAGGTCCTCGGCCACCCAGAGGCCGAAGAGCCGGTCCGTGGTGACGTCGCCCATGTTGAGCGCGTCCACGTCCGCGCGGAGGGTGGCGCCCAGCACCGTGGCCAGTTGCTTGCGCTGCCCGATGGCGGCGATGCGCTCCAGCTCCGGCTTGAGCGGCGCCACGCCCTTGGCCTCGATGGCCGCCTCATCCATGAAGCTGGCGAAGATGTCGCCCACCTTCCGGGCTTCGCTGCCCTCGGGGGCCTGGCGCTGCTCCTCGATGAGCTCGCGGTTGCGCTGGTCCGCCTGCTCCGCCAGCGTGGTGAACATGTTGTAGCTGGAGCGGTCCGGCGGAATCTCCGTCCGCTTCACCCAGGTGCCGTTGGCGAAGCCGTAGAAGTCGTTGCCCGGCACGATGTCGCGGTCCATGCCGGGGGTATCGAAGCCGAAGGTCCCATACGTGGGCTTCGGCTTGGACGCGGGGGCCTCGGCGGGCGCCGTGGCGACAGGCGCGGGCGGTTCTGCTTTCTCCGCGGAGGTGGAAGACGCGCAGGAGGTGAGCAGCGCAGTGGTGCACGCGGAGACCAGCACATGCCTGGCGCCGGGGAAACGTCGATGGGGATGTGTCAAGGATTGCTCCTGAAACAGGGGACTGCGAGCCGAAAACCGGGGATATAGACGGTCCGGCGTGCGAAGGCGCGGACCGAACAGCGGATTCGGCGGTTTCATCCCGAGCGGGCGGACCTTTCGCCCGGCCCGGCTCCGCCACAGTCGCCGAACGGCCGGGCCATACCCGAGGGGCGCGTGACGGACGCCTAGGTTTGCAGGGAGCCGGGGCCGCGATGTGTCCGCGCCCCGACATCCAGGAGGCTCCCATGCGGCTGTTGTTCCGAATCACCCCCGTGCTGTTGGGGCTGGCGCTGGCGGCCTGCTCGGGCATCCGCGTCAACACCAACTATGACCCCACGGCCGTCGAGCGCATCGATGACTTCCGCCGGTACGCTTGGCTGCCGCAGCCCCAGGGCAAGGACGCCCGCGTCTACAATGACATCATTGACGTGCGCGTGCGCATGGCGGTGGACCAGGAGCTGAAGGCCCGTGGCTACCAGAGGGTGGACATGAGCGAGGACCCGGACTTTCTCGTGGGGTGGCAGGGCGCCATCAACACCAAGGTGTCTGTCGACACGGTGGACTCCTTCTATGGCTACCCCTGGGGCCCATACTGGAGCCCCTGGAGTTCCTTCTACGGACCCTACGGCTATCCGTACGGGATGGGGGGCCCGCGCACCTATGTCCGCGAATACGACGTGGGCACGCTCATCCTCGACGGCGTGGATGCCCGGGAGCAGCGGCTGGTCTGGCGCGGCACGGCCCAGGCGGAGCTCCACCGCAACCTGTCGCCCGATGCACTCCAGAAGAAGATCAACGACGCCGTGCACAAGATGCTGTCGCGCTTCCCGCCCCGCCCGGAAGCGTCCTGAGCCGGCCAGGCAGCCGCTTCCTCGCGTTTTCGGTTGCGAGCCCTCATGTCGGCCGCCAGTATTAGACCAGTGGTCCAACCATCGGTCCAGGCTGGGTGTTCGATGAACGAGGCGACAGGCTCGAAGCACGCCGAGCAGTGGGCGGCGCATTGGTACGCGGTGGCGCGGTCACCGGCGCTCGGGACAGGACGGCCCTTGGGAATCCAGCGCCTGGGGCGGCGGCTCGTGCTCTGGCGGGACGCCGCGGGCGAGGCCCACTGCGCGGATGCGGCCTGTCCCCACCGGGGCGCGGACCTTGGGCTCGGACGCGTGCGGCAGGGGGCGCTCGAATGCCCCTACCACGGCTTCCGTTACGGCGGTGGCGGCGCCTGTCTGGCCATGCCCTGTGAGGGGCCTGACGCGAAGCCCTCGCGAGGCCTCGCGCTGCGCATGCATCCGGTGCGAGAGGCGCATGGGTTCATCTGGGCATGGCTGGGGGGCAGGGCGCCCGCGTCCCTTCCCGCGTTGCCCTGGCTCGCGGACGCGCCGGAACCTGATTCGAGCAGCGCCGCGGTGGAGGAGGTCTGGAACGCACGCTTCACCCGGGTCATGGAGGGGATGATGGACCTCCATCACTTTCCCTTCGCGCACCGGCGTTATGTCCCGCCGGGCTACACGCGGTTGGACCCCTATGAGGTCCACGTGGACGCAGGGGCTATTCGCACCGTCGGCTGGCTGCGCAAGGAGACACGTCCGCCTGGGACGGGGTTCCGTTTCGCCATCGACGTGGGCTACCCGGGCGTCCTCCACCTGCGCTTCACGCCCCGGCTGGTCGCCGCCGTCGTCTGCACGCCCGTGGATGCCGAGCACACGTGGATCGCGGCGCGCTTCCACCAGCAATACGTCCGGCTGCCAGGGCTCCGGTGGCTCGCTGCCCGGCTGGCGATTGCGTTCGAGTTCCGCTTCATCCAGCCGGACGACTACCGGATGGTCCGCTCCAGCCTGCCTCGCTCCGGTGCGCTGACTCACGGCACGCTCATTCGGGCGGACCGCGCCATCGTCGCGTGGCATGAGCTGCATCGCGCGGCGCTCGGCGACACTCCTGGCGCATCCTGATAGAAGCGCTGCGTCCGATGCCCCGTCCCCGCGCCAGCAGGCTCGACCCCGAGCGCAGACAGACACTCCTCGCCGTGGCCGCGGAGGAGTTCGCGGAGCACGGCTTCGATGGGGCCTCCTACAACCGCATCCTGGAGCGCGCGGGCTTCTCGAAGGGGGTCGCGTACTACTACTTCGAGGGCAAGGACGACCTTTATGCCGCCGTGCTGGCCCTCACGTTGGACACGCTGGCGCAGCGATTCGGGGCCTGGCATCGGCCCGCGGACGCGGACGGCTTCTGGCGCACCCTGCGTGAGCGGTACTTCGCGCTGACGACGCACATCGTGAACGACGAGCGCTCGGCCCGGCTTCTCCGAAGCATGTCGCAGGCGCGCACCCATCCGAAGCTTCAGGCGGCGTGGCTGCGCTTCGAAGGGCCGCTGGTGGCGTGGTTCCAGCGCGTCCTGGCGGACGGGCGCGCGCTGGGCGCGGTGCGTGGCGATGTGCCGGAGTCCCTGCTGCTGACGTCCCTCATGGGTATCGGACAGGTCACGGATGGGTGGCTGCTCGAACAGTGGGCGCACAGCGGCGTGCCGGCGCTCCAGCGCGGGGCGGAGCAGGTGTTCTCCCTCTTCGAGGACCTGCTGGTCCCCAGGCCCGTGGGCCCGCCTCCCGCGAAGCGGCGCTGAGGCGGACCCTGGCGCGGGCAGGGCGTCTCAGTAGGCGCGGGCCCGGTTCGCGCAGGACCCCTGGACGCCGCGGCAGAGCCGGATGCGAAACCTGTTCCCCTGGCGGGCGGGGCCGTCAATCATCTGGCGCATGCCCCCGCCATCATGGACTTCTCCCGTGCCCCGGAATGTGCAGCGACGGGTACGGGCGCTCGTCTTCGTCACGGTGTTCCTGGACCTGGTGGGCTTCGGCCTCATCATCCCGTTGCTGCCGTTCTACGTGGAGTCCATGGGCGGGACGGCCACGACGGCGGGTGTGCTGCTGGCGTTGTTCTCCTTCGCGCAGCTCGTCGCCTCGCCGGTGCTGGGGCGGCTGTCGGACCGGGTGGGGCGCCGCCCCGTCATCCTGCTGAGCCTGCTGGGCAACGCGATTTCCATGGCCCTGTTCGCGTACTCCACCCACGTCCAATGGCTGCCGTGGTTGTTCGCGTCGCGGCTGCTCGCGGGAGCCACCGCGGGAAACCTGGCGGCGTGTCAGGCGGCGGTGGCGGACGTCACGGACGAGAGTGGGCGGGCAGCGGGCATGGGGCTCGTCGGCGCGGGCATTGGCCTGGGCATGGTGCTGGGGCCCGTCATTGGCAGCCTCCTCCATGTGCATGGCGCCTGGGCGCCACCGCTGGCGGGCGCGGTGATGGCGGCGGCGGCGATGCTCGGCGTGCTCTTCTTCTTTCCGGAGACACACCGCCCGCAGGCGGAGCGGCACCAGGAGCCAGGCCGTCCCCGGGTGCGGCTGTCCGACGTCCTGGCCCGGCCCGGGCTGGGCGCGGTGCTGGCTTTGACGTTCCTGGTGTTCATCGGGATGACGAACCTCCAGGTGTCGCTGGGGCTGCTGGCCCAGGCGCGCTTCGGCTGGGGCGAACAGGAGATCGGGCGGCTCTTCGCGTTGATGGGCCTGGTCACCTTCGTGCTTCAGGCCTTCGTCATCGGCTGGCTGACGAGCCGGGTCCGGGACACGACATTGGTGCTGGTGGGCGCCGCGTGCATGGGGGCCGGGCTCACGTGCATCGCCGCTGCGGGCCACGGTGCCATGTTGGTGCTGGCCATGGTGCTGGTGGGCTCGGGGACGGGCCTGTTGCAGCCGCTGATGGCCAGCCTGGCCTCCGGGTTCGCGGGGCGCGAGCTGCGTGGCGGGGTGCTGGGCGTGGTGCAGTCGGCGGGCGGGCTCGCGCGCGTGGTGGGGCCGGTGTGGAGCGGCTTCCTCTACTCACGGCTGGGGCCTGGTGCGCCCTTCACCAGTGGGGCGGTGGCGGCGGGCGTCGCGCTGTTGGTGGGGGCTTCGCTCCTGCGGCGGCGCGTTCCGGACGCGCCGCCGCAGTCGACCTTGAAAGTCTGAGCGCGGGGCCGCTTACAGACAGTACTGCGCGAACGTCGGGCTGCTGCACAGGCTCTGGAAGGCCGCCAGGTTGCAGGTGTCGGCGCCGGGACCGACGTTGCACGGATTGCCATGCGGGCTGCCGTAGTCGCTGCAGATGAACTCGACGCGTTCGCCGAACAGGTAGGTGACGGCCACGGTGTTGTTCGCGTATTGGCCGTTGACGACGCAGCGGTCCAGGTCGCCCGAGTGGTCCACGGTGTAGACGCCGTGGGACAGGACGCGAGGGCACTCCACCGTGCAGCTCGTCGGCGACTCCGGCGGGCGGAAGCCATACATGAAGGTGTTCGGCTGGCCGGTGGTCGCGCCGAACGTCCCCGCAGGTGCACCGGTGGGGCTCAGCGGGTCTCCGGTGCCGTTCCAATTTCCCTTGGCCAGCGAGTACGTGCTCGCGCCCACGGCCGACAGGGCGTTGAGCGCGTCAGCCTGGTTGCCCGCGGCGCCGTAGAACGTCCGGAAGGAGCGGACCTGTCCGACGGCGAGCGAGCCCAGCCGGAAGTCGAACTGCGCGCCCAGGTCACCAGGGCCCACGTTGGTGAAGTCACCCGTGCCGCCCATGAGGGAGTAGTTGATGGCCAGCGGGTCCAGCGACACGAAGTTGTTGTCGACCGCGCTCACCACCCAGGGGTTGCCCGCGGTGCCCGCGACGGTGACGTATTCGGAGAAGGTGTTCGGCAGGATGTCGTAGTCGATGCCGCGCGTGTAGCGCAGGTCGGCGATGAAGGCCGTGCCGATGTTCTCGATGAGGACGTCCACCTGGTACAGATGGTTCGTCACCGGCGACGGCGTGTAGATGTGCGTCACCCGGAACGTGTTCCCCACGCGCACCACCGACATGGTGGAGATGGGCGATGGCGCGTTGATCTCCGCCGTGAGGTTGGAGGACGCGCCGCAGTCCGCGGAGCTGTAGCCGGAGATGCCCAGGTCGGCGCTCGCGACGCCCCAGCCCTCACACGCGCTCCCGGGCGCGGCGGCCTCGCCGTTGGTGGGCAGGTAGCGCAAGCCAATCGTGCGGGTGCCGAAGGTGCCGCTGGAGACCGTGTTGGTGGGGCAGGGGAGGTTCAGGTGCCCCGCGGGCGCGACGCCGAGCCGGACGACGCCGTGGTCGATCATCCCAGGACAGTCAGGCAACGGCGGAGGGAGGAAGTGGGGCTCGGACGCGAGGAGGCGCTCCGCGCGCAACAGGGCCCTCGCGTTCTGGGGATGGATCCGTGCCTTCGCGTCGGTGGGGGCAAGCTCCTCCGCGCCGGAGGCCATCGCCTGGCCGCTCCAGGACAGGGCGCAGAGGAGTGCTGCGTGCAGAAAGCGCTGGGGATTCTTCGATGTGAGCATCCAGGTTCTCCTGTACCCGGCGAGGCCGGGCAGTGAGAGGGCCATGACCGGCCCGCCGTGCCGCCGCGGGGCCTGACCTGGATGCGCTGCCACTGGCGGCGGCGCCCGGCGGGCCCGAGGCGCTCGCAGCCTAGCCAGTTACGGAGCGTGTGTGTGCGCTGTGCTCGCTGTGACACAGACTGCGTGTGTGGTGACGTCGATGTGGCCGTGGGGGGCTTCCTCGGAGGAGGCGCCCTGTGTGTGGGTGCTGGGCCTGTTCTGTCGGAATGGGTTATGGACAGTGTGGAATCCTCCATTGAGGGCATCCTCAACGGCCCACCTGACCCGAGAACCCTTCAAGCCGACCTTCGTCCACATGAATCGCAGACCCGAGCTCGACAGCCTGCGCGGAATCCTGCTCGTGTTGATGACGCTGACGCACCTGCCGACGCGACTGAACACGATCAGCAACCAGCCATTCGGATTCGTCTCCGCGGCCGAGGGTTTCGTCTTCCTGTCCGCGTTCCTCGTGGGCGTGGTGTACGCCAACAAGATTGAAGCGGCGGATCCGAACGTGCTGTGGCGCAGCCTCTGGCAGCGGGCGCTCAAGGTCTACGGCTACCACGTGGCGCTGCTGGCCTTCGCGTTCGCGGTCATCGGGACGTTGGGCATGGCGACGCACCGTCCCGCCATCCACAACCTGTTGGGCTTCTTCCACGAGGACCCTTTCACCGCGCTGTGGAGCAGCTTGTTCCTGCTCTACTGTCCACCGCTGCTCGACATCCTCCCGCTCTACGTCGTGCTGCTGTTGCTGACGCCCTTCATCCTGCTGGGCGCGCGCAAGGCGGGGTGGACGCGCATCCTGTGTCTGAGCGGGTTGGTGTGGTTGTCGGCGCAACTGGGCTTGAAGCGCGCGCTCTACGATTTGCTGGTGTTCATCCCGGTGCTGCCGTGGCCACCGCTGCGCATCGAGCTGTCGGGGGCCTTCGACCTGTTCGCCTGGCAGTTCCTGTGGGTGCTGGGCGTGTGGCTGGGCGTGGGCCGTGCCACGGCGCCGGAGAAGCGCGAGGTCGTTTCGCCCGTGCTGCTCAGCGGGGCGCTGGTGGTGAGCGTGGCGCTGCTGCTGATGCGCTACCAGGTGGGCATCTTCAGCATCGACCTGGACCTGTATGGCGCCCTCATCGACAAGTGGACCCTGGCGCCCGTGAGGCTGGTGAACTTCCTGGCCGTGGCCCTGCTGGCGAGCTGGCTGAGCCCCAAGGTGTTCCGCTGGCTGCGCCCCCGCGTGCTGGAGGCGCTGGGCCGTGCGTCCCTGCCCGTGTTCTCCGTGCATCTGGTGCTGTGCCTGCTCAGCCTGGCGCTGCTCAATGAGAACGAGGACCCGCTGGCCGACTGGGAAGAGGTCGTCGTGTTGGTGGCCACGTTCACCGTGATGCTGCTGGTGGCGTGCAGACAGGCGGCCGCGCTGCGCAGCAGTCGGACCCCATAGGGCTTCTCTGAGAATTCTCTCAGGATGCCCTCAAACGGCATGCGCGCGCCCTCCCTAGGGTGCGCGGCATGTGGGTCCTGCTCGTCACACTCCTCGCCGCGGCTCCGGCGCGAGAGTCCCCTCCACTCACCTTCGCCGAGTCCCAGTCGCTGGCCGCGAAAGCCGCGCTGCCCGCGAGCCTGGCGCGCGCCGTGGAAACGCGGCGTGTGTGGGACGCGCGGCTGCCGTGGCTCGCCGCCAACCCCACGCTCAGCGTGGTGCCGGGGCGGCGCGCCCAGCCCGAGGGGCCAGGCTTCGAGCTGACGGTGTCGGTGGAGCAACCGCTCTTCCTGTCGAACCTGGCGGGGGCCCAGCGCGACGCGGCGAGCGCGGAGACCCGGGCGCTGGAGCGGGAGGCCGTGGCCGCGCTGCTGAACCGCCGGCTGGAGGTGGCGCGGGCCTGGCTGACGCTCTGGTCGGCCCAGCAGGCCGCGGCGACGGCCGAGCAGGAAGCGACGTTGGCGGGTGCCCTGCGCACCTCCGTCGCGGATGCGCTGGCGCTGGGCGGCGCCACCCGGTTGGAGCTGGCCGAAGCGGAAGGGTTCGAGGCCGAGGCCCAGGTCGCGCTCCTGGCTCGCGAGGCGGAGGTGACCCACGCGCGGCTGTCGTTGGCGGTACTGGTGGGCCGTCAGCCCGACGCGCACCTGGTGGTCGCGGAGGCACTGCCGGAAGTGGCATTGCCGCCGTCTTCCGAAGAAGCGCGGTGGCTGGCGCGCGCCTCCGAGCTTCCAGATGCGGAGGCCCGGCGCCTGCTGGGTGTGGCGGAGCGGGCCCGCGCGGCGGAGGTCCGGGCAGCGCGGGGCTGGCAGGTGACGGTGGGCGCGCAGGGCGTGCGTGAGTACTACGGCGGGCTCAGTGGCCTGCTGATGGTGGGCGTGACGCCGCCGATGTTCGACGCGGGTCAGCGCGAGCGTGGCGCGCTCCTCGCCGCCGCTGAACGTCTGGAGGGCGAGGCCCAGGAAGCCGCGCTGCGCGCCGCCGCGGAGCTGGCCCTGGCGTTCCGTGAGCGCGAGCAGACCGCAGCGCAGCTCTCCGTCGTCGAGAAGTCCCTGGCGCCCAAGGCCGAAGAGGCCGCGCGGCTGGCCGACGTGTTGCTGCGCGCGGGCCAGAGCACGCTGCCTGACGTCCTGCGCGCCCGCCGCGCCCGGGCCGCCGCCAACATCCGGCTCGCGCTCGCTCGTGGCGAAGCCTCGCTCGCCGCCGCGCGGCTCCACCTCCTGCTCTCCGCTCTGCCATGACGCCCTTCGTCCGCCGTTTCGTCGCTGTGCCGATGCTCGCCCTGTCCGGGGCGTGCACGTCCGGTTCTTCCACCGCGGAGGTTCCTCCCGCGCCGCCCCCCGCGCGCGCCTCCGCGCCTTCGGCGTGGGTGCCCGTGCGCGCGGCGTCTCGCGTGGCCCTGGCGGAGGCCCCCGCGCTGGTGCTGTCCAGCCCGGACGCCGTCGCCGCGCTCTCCGCGCCGTTCCGCGCCCGAGTGCAGCAGGTGCGCGCGCGGCCGGGTCAGCAAGTCAAGGCGGGAGACCCGCTGGTGGAGGTGCTGATGCCGGAGGTGGTGGAGGCGGCGGGGGCCGCCAGCGCCGCCTCGCTGAGGCTGGAGGCCTATTCGCGGCAGGTGGAGCGCCTGGAGGCGCTTCATGCCCAGGGGCTGGCGAAGCTGCCCGACCTGGCCGACGCCCAGACGCAACAGGCCGAGGCCCGCGCCGCCCTGGTCGCGGCGCACGCGGTGTTGCGCGTGGCGGGCATCGCTCCCGGGGAAGCCCGGGGCGTGGCGGAGCGTGGCACCGTCTGGCTCAAGAGCCCCATCGGAGGAATCGTCACCGAGGTGCGCGCGGTGCTGGGGGAGATGCAGCCCGAGGCCAGTGCCGCCTTGGTGCGGGTGGCCGCTGACGGCCCCGCGCGCCTGGAGGCCCGCCTGTCCGTGCGTCCTCCCGAGGACGCCAGCTTCGCCTTCGTGTCGTCCCAGGGCATCGCTGTTCCGGTGCGGTGGGTGGGCCAGTCCCCGGTCGTGGACGCCGCGGATGGAACGTGGCGCGCATGGTTCGAGCCAGAGGACACCGCCGCCGTGCTGCGCGCGGGGCAGGGGGGCCGGTTGCGCATCCAGGCCGCGGCGGGCGAGGACACGGTGCTGGTCCCGGCGCGCGCCCTGGCCTTCGACAGTGCGCGCACGGTCGTCTTCACGCGCGGCGGCGAGGGGCAGCCCGTGCGCCGGGAGGTGGAGGTGCTGGCCACTTCCGGCGCGGAGGCCTTGGTGAAAGGGCCGCTGTCTGCCCGGGACACGGTCGCCGCTGACGGCGCGGCGCTGCTGTTGGAGTCTCAGGCCGGTGACGCCGATGAGGTGACGCCGTGATTGAAGCCCTCGTGCGCTGGTCGGTGCGTCACCGGGTCTGGGTCCTGGTCCTCACGGGCGTGCTCGCGCTGGCGGGCGTCGCGGTGTCGCTCCGCCTGGAGCTGGACGCGATGCCGGACATCACCACCAACCAGGTGCTCGTTCTTACGCGTGCGCCCGGCCTGACGCCCGAGGAGGTGGAGCGGCTGGTGACGCGGCCGGTGGAGGTGGCGCTGGGCGGCATGCCCGGACTCGAGGAGCAGCGCAGCCTGTCCCGCTATGGCCTTTCCTCCGTCACCGCCGTGTTCGAGGACGGCGTGGACCCGTACCGGGCTCGGCAGCAGGTGCAGGAGCGCCTCAACGTGCTCGGCTCCACGCTGCCCCCGGGCGTGGATCCACCGGAGCTGGGGCCGCTCACCGGTGGGTTGGGCGAAGTCTTCCACTTCACGCTGTCCTCGCCGGAGCGCACGGGCGCGCAGTTGCTCGAGCTGACGCAGTTTCGCGTGGCGCCCCGCCTGCGTACCGTGCCGGGCGTGGTGGAGGTCAACAGTTGGGGAGGCCACCAGCGCACGCTGGAGGTGCGCGCGGACGCGGTGCGGCTGGCCCAGCGGGGCGTGACGCTCGCGCAGTTGCGTGACGCGCTGGAGCGAGCCACCGGCAGCGCTCCGGGCGCGAGCCTTCCGGTGGGAGAGCGCCACGTCCTGATTCGCGCCGTGGCGCGGCCTCGGGTGCCGGCCGACCTGGCGGAGGCGTTGATTCCCCGGCCAGGGGCCATGGCCGTGCGCCTGGGCGACGTGGCCGAGGTCACCGAAGGCGCGCTGCCTCGCATTGGCAGCGCCACCTCCAATGGGCGCGGCGAGACGGTCTACGTCATGGTGCAGATGCTTCGGGATGCCAATGCGCTCGCCGTGACGGGCGCCATCTCCGACGCGCTCCCCGATGTGCGAGCGCTGCTGCCCGAGGACGTGCGGTTGGACGTCGTCTATGACCGCGCCACGTTGGTGCGCGGCACGGTGCGCACCGTGGGCAAGAACCTGCTGGAAGGAGGGCTGCTCGTCGTGGGCGTCCTCTTCCTGTTGCTCGGCAGCGTGCGCGCGGGTCTGCTGGTCGCTTCGGCCATTCCGTTGTCCATGCTGGGCGCGACCACCGCCATGGTGGCGCTGGACATCCCCGGCAATCTGATGAGCCTGGGAGCCATCGACTTCGGCCTGCTGGTGGATGGCGCGGTGGTGATGGTGGAGGGCCTGTTCCACCGGTTGGCGCATCTGTCGCCGGAGGAGAAACAGCGTTCGCCCCGTGAGCACGTCGAGGAGACGGCCGTGTCCCTGGCCCGTCCCGTCTTCTTCTCCGTGCTCATCATCCTGCTCGTGTACCTGCCCATCTTGTCCCTGCGAGGCGTGGACGGGAAGATGTTCCGGCCCATGGCGATGACCGTCGTCTTCGCGCTGGCCACCGCGCTGCTGTTGTCGTTGACCTTCATCCCCGCCGCCGCGAGTTGGCTCATTCGCCCCGAGCACGTCCCCGCGCGTGAGCCACTGCTGGTCCGCTGGTTCGAGCGTCTCTACGCCCCGGCGTTGCGTCAGAGCGTGCGCCGGCGCGTGCCCGTGGCCGCCGTGGCCGTGTTCCTGTTGGCCGTGGGTGGGTGGATCTTCGCTCACGCGGGCACGGAGTTCACGCCGCAGTTGGACGAAGGCGACATGGTGATTCAAACCACGCGTGTCCCCGACATCAGCCTGGACGCGGCGGTGAGCGAAGCGGGCCGGATGGAGCGAGTCCTGCTCGAAGCGATTCCGGAGGTCCGCCAGGTCGTCTCGCGCGTGGGCAGCCCCGCGGTGGCCACGGACATCATGGGCTTGGAGATGGCGGACGTCTTCGTGTCGTTGGCGCCGAGGGATGCGTGGCGGCCCGGGCTCACCCGTGAGTCGCTCATCGAGGAGATGGGGCAGGTGCTGGAAGCCCGTGTCCCAGGTGGAGACCCGGCCTTCACGCAGCCCATCCAGATGCGCTTCAACGAGCTGCTCGGGGGCGCGGTGACGGACGTGGCGCTCAGCATCTACGGCGAGGACCTGACCGAACTCGGGCTCCTGGCTCGCCGGGCCGCGGCGCTGTTGAGCCAGGAACCGGGTGCGGTGGACGTGCGTGTGCTCGCTCCGCCGGAGGTGCCGCTCTTCGAGGTGACGCCTCGCCCACTCGATTCGGCCCGCGCGGGCCTGGGCGCGGTCGATGTGCTGGAGGCGGTGAGCGCGGTGCGCAGTGGCGTGGAGGTGGGCGCCACCTGGGATGGGGCGGTGCGCGTGCCCATCGTCCTGCGGTTGACGGGCGCGTCCGATGCCTTCTCCCTGGCCGAGCTGCCCCTTCCCACGGAGACGGGAGGCCTGGTTCCGCTCTCCCGCGTGGCGGACGTGCGGTTGACTTCCTCGCCTGGGCTGGTGAGCCGGGAAGGGGGCCAGCGCCGGCTGGTGGTGGGCTTCAACGTGCGAGGCGTGGACCTGGGGACGGTGGTGGAGCGGGCTCGGAGCCGCGTGGAGCAGTCGCTCGCTCCGCCTGATGGCTATCGGCTCGAGTGGGGCGGTCAGTACGAGACCTTGACGGAGGCACGGCAAAGGCTTTCGCTGGTGCTTCCCGCCGTGGCCCTCCTCATCTTCGCCGTGCTGCTGTTCGCTTTCCGTCGCATGCGTCCTGCTTTGGCCATCTTCGCCAACGTGCCCTTCGCGTGCGTGGGCGGGATGATGGCGCTGGCGGCCCGGGACTTGCCCGTGTCCATCTCCGCGGCGGTGGGCTTCATCGCGCTGTCCGGCATCGCGGTTCTCAACGGCGTCGTGCTGATGTCGCGCGAACAGCGGCTCGAAGCGGACGGCCATGCTCCCGGTGAGGCGGTGGTGATGGCGGCCCGCGAGCGGGCCCGGCCCGTGCTGATGACGGCGCTGGTGGCGGCGCTGGGCTTCATCCCGATGATGCTCGCTCGCGGGGTGGGCGCCGAGGTGCAGCGGCCCCTGGCCACGGTGGTGGTGGGCGGGCTCGTCACCTCCACGCTGCTGACCCTGGTCATCCTCCCCACACTCTACCCATGGTTCGCGGGTAGGACGCGCACGCAGGCGCGTGCATGATGGGGTGAAGGAGGCCGGTGCCGTGAGGCTGCTGCTGGTGGAAGACGAGGAGCGGATGGCGAACCTGCTCCGGCGGGGGCTCGGGGAAGAGGGCCACCTCGTGGACACCTGCCGCACGGCGGAAGACGCGCTCGACCAGGCAGGCGAGGTTGCCTACGACGCCATCATCCTCGACTGGGCCCTGCCTGGCATGGATGGCGTCGCGCTGCTGCGGCGCTGGCGCGAACGCGGCTTGATGACGCCGGTGCTGATGCTCACCGCCCGCGGCACGGTGGGGGAGCGGGTGACGGGCCTGCGCGCTGGCGCGGATGACTACCTGGTGAAGCCCTTTGCCTTCGAGGAACTGCTCGCGCGCCTGGAGGCGCTGCACCGCCGCTCCGAGGGCCAGACGCAGTCCTGGGGCGGAGGGGCCATCCACATCGATGCCCGGCGGCGGATGTTGACGTGTGGCGACCGTGAGGTGGCCTTGACGGGCCGCGAGTTCGCCCTGCTGGGTGAGCTGGCTTCGCGCGCGGGCGAAGTCCACACCCGCTCCAGCCTGCTGGCGAAGGTGTGGGGCCCCAGCTTCGATGGGCCTCCCAACATCGTGGACGTCTACGTGGGCTACGTGCGCACGAAGCTGACCGAGGTGGGCGCGGAAGGGGTGACCATCCAGGCGGTGCGTGGCGTGGGCTTCCGGTTGGTGATTGAGGGCGCTCGGTGAGGTTGGTCCGGCGGATGTGGCTGTGGGGCGCGGTGGTGCCCGTGGTGGCGGTGGTCGCCGCGCTGGGCGTGGCTGTCCAGGTGTTCCGCGTGGTGCTCGAACGGACGTTGGACGAAGCCTTGCTGTCGCAAGCCGCCGCGGAGAGCGTGAGCCTCTTCGACGCGCCGGATGGGCGCCCGCATCTGCACGTGGAGCCCTCCCCGTTGGCGGGAGAGGTGCGCGCCTTCGTCCCCGCGACGCGGCTCTATGGCCCGGATGGGACGCTGCTCTCCGTCTTCCCGCCCGAGTCACCCACCGTCTACGAACGGGTGCTACCCGAGGACGGGCCCACGTCGCGGCTGGAGACGCAGCGTCTGGGCTCGGGCCTGCGGCTTCGCGTGCTGACGGTGCAGGTGCGCTCGCCGAAGGGCGTGCCCCATGTCCTGCAGTTGGTGGCGTCCCTGGGGACGGTGGACCAGGCGGTGGGCACCTTCACCTCCGTCGCCACCGTGCTGGCGTTGCTCCTGGGCGGGGTGCTGATTGGCATCCAGGGCTGGCAGGCGAGGGGGCTCGCGCGACGGCTTCATGGCATCGCGGACCAGGTGGCTCGCTCGCGCGACGGAGGCATGGTGGCCCCGGTGCCCGTGGATGAGCCCCGGGACGAAATCATGGAGGTGCGCCTGGCGCTGACCGAGGCCGCGGTGCGCGTGCGCGCCGCGCGTGAAGCGCAAGAACGCCTCATCGCGCGCGCCGCGCACGAGCTGCGCACGCCGCTGGCCCTCATGCGCACCGGCTTGGACCTGGCGCTGCGGCGCGAGCGTGGCGCGGAGGAGTTGCGCACCGTGCTGGAGGAGAACCGGCGCGAGGTAGACCGGTTGGCCAGCGTCGCCGGTGCGCTGCTGGAGCTGTCGGCGGCGGGCGGCGCCCTCGATTTTCAGCAGGGGGATTTGCGCGGGCTGCTCGACGAAGCCGCCGCGGGGGCCTGGGCGGAGGCGGACCGTCGCGGTGTGTCGCTGCGCGTGGTAGGCCCCGACGAGGCCGACTGCCGGATGGATGCGATGGCGGTTCGTCGAGCGGTGGACAACCTGCTGGCCAACGCCCTCCGCTACGCGCCTCGTGGGTCCGAGGTGCGGCTGGAGCTGGCGCACCGGGACGCGCATTGGGAAGTCGCTGTCCAGGACGAGGGGCGCGGCATCCCGGAGACGCACCGTGAGGACGTCTTCACGCCTTTCCACCGCCTGGAGCGGGACGCGGGGGGCGTGGGGTTGGGACTCAGTCTCGTGCGCGAGGTGGCGCGGGGCCATGGTGGCGACGCGCGCGTGGTGGAAAGCCCGGGCCCGGGCGCGCGGGTGCTGCTGACGCTGCCTGGCCGGTGAGCCCGGGAGCGTTCGTCGAGCCCGGGGGCAGTGGCCCGTGTTCGCGCGTGTCTCCCACATCTGCCTCCGGTACAACGCCGCCGGAATTCATCCCTTCCGACAACTCAGCGTGGGGCGTATGGCCAGGGCTCGTCGTTCGAAGCAGCAATCAGACTCGTCAGGTACCACCGAGCAAGGCTTCGTGGAGGTGCGCGGCGCCCGCCAGCACAACCTGAAGAACGTCGACGTCCGAATTCCCCGCGACGCGTTCGTTGTGTTCACCGGCGTGTCGGGCTCGGGCAAGTCGTCGCTGGCCTTCGGCACGCTCTACGCGGAAGCGCAGCGGCGGTACTTCGAATCCGTGGCCCCCTATGCGCGCCGTCTCATCGACCAGGCGGGTGTGCCGGAGGTCGACGCCATCGACGGGCTGCCCCCTGCCGTGGCGCTCCAGCAGCACCGGGGCGCGCCCACCACGCGTTCGTCCGTGGGGAGCGTGACGACGTTGGCGAACTCGTTGCGGTTGCTGTACTCGCGCGCGGGCACGTATCCGCGAGGGCAGCCGCACCTGGATTCGGATGCCTTTTCCCCCAACACCCCCGCGGGCGCGTGCCCCAAGTGCCACGGGCTGGGCCGCATCTACGACGCCACCGAGAAGTCGATGGTGCCGGATGACTCGCTCACCATCCGGGAGCGGGCGATTGCCGCCTGGCCGCCCGCGTGGCACGGCCAGAACCTGCGCGACATCCTGGTGACGCTCGGCTACGACGTCGACCGGCCGTGGCGCGAGCTGCCGAAGAAGGACCGGGACTGGATTCTCTTCACGGAGGAGCAGCCCACGGTGCCCGTCTACGCGGGCTTCACTCCGGCCGAGACGCAGCGGGCCCTCAAGCGCAAGGCGGCGCCCAGCTACATGGGCACCTTCACGGGCGCCCGGCGCTACGTGCTCCAGACCTTCGCCACCACGCAGAGCGCGCTGATGAAGAGGCGCGTCTCGCAGTACATGGTGAGCGGCGACTGCCCCGAATGCCACGGCAAGCGCCTGCGCCGCGAGTCCCTGTCCGTCACCTTCGCGGGGCTCGACATCGGCGAGCTGTCGCGTCTGCCGCTCAGTGAACTCACGGACCTGCTCGCGCCCGTGGCGGATGGGACGGCCAAGGACGTGGCGGCGCTTGCCCGTGTGCATCCGGAGAAGGCGCTGGTGGCCCAGCGCATCGCCCACGACGTGTTGGCGCGCGTCAACGTCCTGACGGAGCTGGGCCTGGGCTACCTGTCGCTCGAGCGCGGAACGCCGACGCTGTCTCCTGGCGAGCTCCAGCGCTTGCGGCTGGCCACGCAGGTGCGCTCCAACCTGTTCGGCGTGGTGTACGTGCTCGATGAGCCGTCCGCTGGGCTGCACCCCGCGGACACCGCGGCGCTGCTGAAGGCGCTGGACCAGCTCAAGGGCTCAGGCAACTCGCTGTTCGTGGTGGAGCACGAGGTGGATGTCATCCGCCACGCGGACTGGATTGTCGACGTGGGGCCCGACGCGGGCGAGCAGGGCGGGCAGATTCTCTACAGCGGTCCGCTCGAAGGCCTGAAGGCGGTGAAGGCGTCCCGGACGCGGCGCTATCTCTTCGGCGACGCGGAGAAGCACCGCGGCACGCGGCGTTCGCCCAAGGGCTGGCTGCGCCTGCAGGGCGTGTCGCGCAACAACCTGAAGGAAGTGGACGTCGACTTCCCGCTGGGCGTCCTCACCACGGTGACGGGGGTCTCCGGCTCCGGGAAGTCGAGCCTCGTGAGCCAGGTCCTGGTGGAGCTGGTGGCCGGACACCTGGGCCACGCGGTGCCGGAGAACGAGGACGAGGGAGAGGAGCTGGAGCGCACGGTCATCCACACCACCGGCGGCAGGATTGCCTCCGGCATGGAGGGCATCAAGCGCCTGGTGCAGGTAGACCAGAAGCCCATTGGACGCACGCCGCGCTCCAACCTGGCGACGTACACGGGGCTGTTCGACAACGTCCGCAAGCTCTTCGCCGCGACGCCCGCCGCACGCTCCCGGCGTTATGACGTGGGACGCTTCTCCTTCAACGTGGCCAAGGGCCGCTGCGAGACGTGCGAAGGTGAGGGCTTCGTCAGCGTGGAGCTGCTCTTCCTGCCCAGCGTCTACGCGCCGTGCCCCACGTGTCAGGGGGCCCGCTACAACGCCAAGACGCTGGAGATTCAGTACCGGGGCAAGAACATCGCCGAGGTGCTGGGCATGACGGTGGACGCGGCCCACGACTTCTTCAGCGAGGACCCGCTGGTGCAGCGGCCGCTCGCCGTCCTGCGGGAGGTGGGGTTGGGATACCTGCGGCTGGGGCAGCCCGCGACGGAGTTGTCCGGCGGCGAGGCCCAACGCATCAAGCTGGCCACGGAGCTTCAGCGGGCCCAGCGCGGCAGCTCGCTGTACGTGCTGGACGAACCCACCACGGGCCTGCACCCCTCCGACGTGGACAAGCTGATGACGCAGTTGGAGGGGCTGGTGGCCTCCGGCAACACCGTCATCCTCGTCGAGCACGACATGCGCGTGGTGGCCGCGAGCGACTGGGTCATCGACATGGGCCCGGGCGCTGGGGACAAGGGCGGGCG